>JAESUF010000382.1 GCA_016763215.1 Flavobacteriaceae bacterium | reverse complement strand
AGGATCTGTACTTTGTTCTGACGACTCTGGTGTTTCTTCTAAAATAGGTTTAACTCTTTCATAAAGTGTTATAATATTAAGAGATGTAATTAAAGCCATACTCATTTTTAAGCAGTCTCTTAAAAATTGATTAAAAGCACTAATAAATGCCATAAAAGCACCAACAGAAATCATGGCGCCAACAGCACTTGCATTGCTTACTGTATAATAAATAAAAGCAAAGAAGAAAATACTAGTGAATAGAGGGTATGAACTATTAAAGGTTTCCACAAAATTTTGATAGCTTCCAGATCTAAACCCCAATTGCTTTAATTTTGAGAATTTTGAAGCCCATAAAGTAAATATTCTACGTTCTCCTCCTGTAATCCTTATTTTAGTAATACCTGATAAAAATTCAAATAGAAAACCTTGTAAATCACCCTGGATATCAGAAATTTGACGATCGTATTTAAGTTTCATCCAACCTATAATAGTCATAATACAACAGCTATACCCGCTAAACTAAGTCCTATCCATGCAAGGCTAGATTTGTAATAAAACAACAAACCTAAATTCACAAATGAGAAAGCTCCGCTTAATACAGCGGTCATTACTGTACTGGAGAGTATTTGACGGATAGCATTGATACTTAAAGCTCTATTTGTAAGATCTCCTGCAGAAAATTTCTTGAAAAACGTTACCGGTAATCTTAATAAGTGATCCATTACACCCGCTTGTAAGTTAATGCTTGATTTCGACTCGACTCTAAGTAGTAATACTCCCTGAACAAGTTGTAATCCAGCTGAAACCAAACCGATCATCAACATAATGGCAAATACTTCAACATGCAATGATTTATCAGCGGAAGGAATAACATCATCAAACATAACTCCTGATAGAATAGGTACTAATAGACCTATTATGCTTCCAAATAATGCTGCAAGTATTAAGTGTTTAGAGTCTTTTTTTAATCCTTTCGCAGCAAAACCACCTATTTTTTTTATGGATGTCATGGTGTCATTAAACCCATAAAAAATCATATAACATATAGGTTCTAATTGTTCTGCAATTTTAAAGTCTACCTTTTGTTCTTCAGCTGTTGATACATCCTTTATAAAGTAACTATTAGGTGAGTTTTGAATAAGTGCAACTGGTCTTTTATCTTTTTTGTGAAAGGCCAATAAATGGCCGTTTTCCTCTTTCCACCATGTCCCTCGGAGGATTATTTTTCTAACTCTAACTTTTGAAGATTGGGCAATAGCATATAATTGGTTTGTTGTACTATTTTTATAAGATTCCATAAACTTTGGAGCCTCAAATTGAAATCCAACAGCATCTCCAATTAATTGACAGGTTGAAAATAAGTCATTATTTAAGTTTTTACTATTTGTAGGTAACGCAATGCTTTTGTCCTTTTTTCCAACTACAATTGTTCGTAGTTCTTCTAATGTATTCTCTAAATTAAATGCTTCAGATGTTACTTTTTCCTTTATCCGATTTTTCTCTTCTTCTATTTCTGAGGTGTTGTTTTTAAGCATTTTAGTGTACAGGTAACTTTGTAAGTTATTCAATGCACGCATAAAATCTATTTCATCTTTAAGAGCTTCTTTTGTGTTTAAAACTCTTATTTCGATATCATCCGATAACGCTTTTATCCATAAATTTTTTGAAACTGCAAATGGATAATTAAACTCTGAATCAGAAGTTAATAACTTGTTTTCTGAATACAAACTATATTCTCCTTTTATTAATGAACACCATAACAACCCTTTTGAAGGATATGCTATAGTGCCTTTTTTTAAAGAGATGCCCTTAGACGGTTCTATAGTTGTATATATTCTTGGGCTATTCGTTTGTTGTATCCGGGAAGTAGTTTTTAAGACCCATTTATCAATCATGCTTTTTAAAAAAAGATGGTTGATTTCTAACAATTTATTTTTATTTATTACAACTACAGAAGCTCCTTTACTAATGGCAATTAACTTGTAATTTTCACCTTGTTTATTTTCTGAAGTCATTAAGCTGAATAATAGCTCCCCTGCTTTTGCACTATACAAGTATTTTAAAGTACTCAGATAGTCTCCATTTTCACCTATGTTAACATAAAAAACATCAACTTCTCCTGAAGTAATCATCCAAAACCGATCATATTCTTTTAGAACTAAGGATTGGTTTGCGTCTAACCTTATTTTTTATTTTCAAACATATTTACGATTATTTTGAATCAATTAATTGTGCATAAACACCATTTCTATTCATTAACTCTTGATGAGCTCCACGTTCTACAATTTTTCCAAATTCCATAACAATTATTTCATCACAATCCATAATTGTACTTAACCTATGAGCAACTATTAAACAAGTACATCCACGTTTTCTAATATTATCCATGACAATCTTTTCAGATTTTGGATCTAAAGCACTTGTTGCTTCATCCATAATTAAAATAGAAGGGTTTAAAGCCAAAGCTCTTGCAATTTCTAATCGTTGTCTTTGTCCACCACTAAAATTGGCACCTCGTTCCATTACTTCACTATCGTAAGCATTAGTTCTAGCAGCAACGACATCATGAATAGCAGCATCACGAGCAGATTGAATGATATGTTTTTCAGGGATTTTCGGATCCCAAAAAGCTATATTTTCTTGTATTGAACCTTTAAACATCAATACTTCTTGGTCTATTACTGCAACAGATTGAGTAATAATATGTCTTGGAATATCTTTTCTTAATTTATGGTCAAAAAGGATCTCTCCTTCCCAAGGATTATAGAGCCCAGACGCTAACCTAGCAATGGTAGATTTTCCGCTACCAGATCCACCAACAAGTGCAACTCTACTACCTGGATTTAAGCTTAAACTAAAATCTTGAATTAAGGCATCCATAGTTGTATTATAACCAAAGGTTATATTTTTCATTTCAAAATGTCCTGTGAGTTTATTTAAGTTTTCTTCCGTAATATTATTATTATTATTGATTGCTGTTTTTTCATCGAACTCGCTTGCGATTTCATAGTTTAAAACATCATCAATTCGTCCCATATCACCTTCAGTTTCTTGAAGTAAACTTCCAACTCTGACCAACTGGTTTACTGGCCCCATGAAGTTATTCATTAAGTATAAAAAGGCAACTAACATTCCTAATGTCATTTGACCATCCATTACTCGCATGGCACCAGCACCTAAAATAATTGTTGTTGTTAAAGACATTAATAATGGAGGAATAACATTAAGTTTAGTGGTAAGCCAGCCTAACTCTTGTTGTGCATTCATTACCTTAGCTAAGTAACCTGTCCAAGTTGTAAAGAAATCATTTTCTCTTCCAGAAGCTTTTAAAGTTTCAATCATACTAATTCCGGAGGTGGTGGTTCCTAAAAGTTTACCATTTTCATTTATGAAGCGGCGATTTCCATCTTTACGTGCTCTGGAAACAAGCTGTAACGCTACTATATTCAAAGTAGCCATTGCGATACCTATTACAGTTAACATTACATCGTAAGAAAACATAAGTAGTGCATAGAATATCACTACAATTACATTTAAAGCTGAATTTGCTAAATCACCACTTAATAATTTTGCAACTTTATCGTTTAACGAGACTCTATTCCCTATTTCACCGCTATAGCGTTGTGTGAAAAATTCAATTGGTAAATGAAATACATGCCATAGAAACTTGCTGGATGTACTAAGGGCTAATTTTGTTTCTAATCGTAATAAATAATATTGTTGTAAATAGATCAGTATAGAGTTAATAAGTAACATTCCACCCATTACTAAAAGCAAAGGCATAATGAATTCTGAAATCCCATTGATTAGGTATTTGTCAATAAATATTTTAGTAAAAGAAGGAATTACTAGCCCAGGAATAACTAAGAATAAACTAGCTATAATAATATATGTGATGCTTAGTTTTGAATGTTTAACTCTTGAAGAAAGTGAGCTAATTAGTCCTTTTTTCTCATTCCCTTTTTCAAAGTTTTCTCCTGGTTTAAATGTCATGACAACACCAGTGAAAGCATCGTCAAATTCTTGATGACTAACATGATACCTGCCTTGTGCAGGATCGCTTAAATAAACCTTGCTTTTAGTAAATCCTTCAATAACAAGAAAATGATTGAAGTTCCAAAATATAATGGCAGGCATTTCCAACTGCATTAATTTTTCTATAGATTTTGCATAACCTTTTGCCTCTAATCCATATTCTCTTGCTGCTTTTAAGATGTTTGATGCTTTTAATCCATCTCTTGAAACACCACAAGCAATTCTTAACTTTTCTAGCGGAACAAATTTCCCATAGTACCCAAGAATAATACTTAATGCAGCAGCACCACATTCTACACCTTCCATTTGTAAAATCGTTGGTGTTTTTACAGGGCGTGCTTGTTTTTCTATAATGGATTCTGTCTTCTTGCTCATGGTTCCTAAGGATTAATATAGGTCAAAGAATTTCTTTAAAGCAGGTACAATTATTGTTACAGGAGGTTCTGTTTTAACAGTTATCTTCCCCATACAAGAAGTCCCTTCGTTAATTGCTATTTCAGGGCCTTTGGCTGAAGTCCACTTAAATCCACTAAATGCTTCTTCATCTTTTTCAAATTCTACATATACTTCAAAAAGAGCTCCCATTGATAATAAACCTTGTACTAACTGATCATTTTTTACAGTCATCATCATCCCTTTTTGTGTAATAGGGAAATCTGAAACGTAAGTAACCTTTCCTATCATGAAACCATACTCTTGTGGTTGAACAGTTGAAGGCACAACCAAAGCTTCCATCCCTTTTTTAATTTTCTTTCCATCTTGGGAAGGAATGTATAAAACACCTCTTAATTTATTACCCGAAGTTTGATTTTGATTTTTAAGTTTAAATAAAGGCGTTCCTTGCATAACGATGATACCTGTATCTGATAATACTTCAACGACTTCTCCAGCATAAGAACTTCTTATGTTTGTTTGTATGTCGAAACGTTCTTCCAAATGTTTTAATCGCCTTTGTGTTTCTGAGATGCGTTGTTTGTTTATGTTGATTTTTTGTTGCAAATCAAACCTAATATTTAGTTTTTGACTTGAAGTTTGCACCATTTGACCTTTAAAACGTTCAATAGCATTTTTAGCTGTTTCAATTTGTTGTTCGGTATTAACAACTTGGGGTTTTGTAATGAGCCCCTGTCTAAGTAAGTCTTTTTCTGTTTCTAATTGATTCCTTAAAAATTCTAATTTTTTATTTTCAGATTGTATTTGTAACTTAATAGTATTTCTTTGTTGCTGAATTAATTCACCTTGTAAACGAGTATCTTGATTACCATAAGATAATAATTGTTTCAAATCGAACTTTCTTTCTTTAAGAGAGGCTTTTACCTCTTCAATTTGTTGAAACAGTTCAGGTTGTTCAATAATAGCAATAATACTTCCTTCTTTTATTGTATCTCCAATATTTACATTAAGACTGATGAGTTGTCCTTGTGATGTAGCAACGACTTCGTGGATTTCCCCACCTAATAGTACACCGACTACATTTAATTTTGTTTTAACATTACCAAAAAAAGACCAAGTTATAGCTGTTCCTAAAACGATCGCTATGGTAACTAATGCAATCCACCCTTTTGGACTAGTAACTTTAATAAGTTGATCTAATTTCTCTGGTGTAGAAAGCTTCTCTAATGCTGCTTTTCTATAAAATCCTGCTGCCATGTTATCTGTTTTTTAATAATTAATTATAATTAGGGATTGTGTAAAATAATTTTTTGTCAATTCCTGAAGCTCCTTTCTTGTTAATTAACAATGTCCCAGTTTCGTATCGAAGATTAATGATAGCTGAAGCAAACTGTTGATGGGCTTGTAAATATTCCAACTCAGCAAAAGTTAATCGTTCTTGAAACTGTATTAGGTTTAATAAAATGGTTAAACCATTTTTAAATTTCACCTGCTCATTATTGAAGACTTTTTGATAAAAATTAAGAGACTCTTGAGCCTTTTTTAATACTTGTACACTTTTATCCAGATCGTTTAATGCAATAGAAACATTTAAGCGTATATTTCTTTGTAAATCATTATTAGCTATCTGTTGATCTTTAAGTGCTACTTCATTTTGTATATATGAACCTTGTGCTAGATTATTATTGATTGGGAATGAGAAATTTAAACTAATCCCATACCCAAAACTCCTTCCTTCGTTTCTTGTAAACGTTGCTATAGCTCTATTTAAACCGTTTCCCATATTCATCCCTCCATAATTTAGAAAGCCTGTTAGATCTATTTGAGCTTTCTTATTATTCTCAGCTAGATCCAATTGTAGTTTCAATGCCTCCTGTGTTTTTTTCGATGCTAAAATATCTTTTCTGT
>JAESUF010000381.1 GCA_016763215.1 Flavobacteriaceae bacterium | reverse complement strand
TTTAACAACGTACTTAGCAAAGGATTTGAAGGTCATCATTTTATCAATGGCTTAGCTTCCCATTTTAGAGATTTATTGGTGGCCAAAGACAAAGTAACTATTGAGCTTTTGGAGGTTGGTGATACTGCCAAAAAGCGTTATTTAGAACAGGCAATAAAAACAAGTATTCCTTTTTTAATCCAGTCTATTGATAAAGCAAATGAGTGTGATTTAAAATATAGAACCAGTAAAAATCAACGGTTGTTGGTTGAATTGACTTTAATGCAAATTGCCTCTATCACATTTGATGGAGAAAAAAAAAAGCCAGCTAACTACATAATCCCTGCTACTTTCTTTACTTCTTTATCGCCAGTAGCAAAAGAAATTTCAAAAAAAACAGCTCCAATAAAAAAAGCACAAGAGGTTACTCAGCAACCTATTGTTGAGGGGAAATCTATTGTTCAAAAGATAAAACCGCCAGTTTTAAAGAATGTTAAAAGACGAGCTTCTTCTCTTTCTCTAAAAAGTGTTTATCAAAAAAAAGGGGAGAAAAAAACAACACTTGAAGAGAATTTTGACAATCATCCAAAAGATAGTTTTACAGAAGAAATCTTGCATAAACTTTGGAATACCTATCAAGAACTACTCATTAAAAAAGGGGAGAAAAGTATGGCTTCAATTATTGCTACCGATTTACCTATAGTAAAAGAAGGTTTTGTTATTCAGTTTGCACTTCCTAATAAACAGATGCAAGATCAATTAAAACAAGGTCGTTCGAAGCTTTTAAAATTTTTACGTGAATCCTTAAATAATTATGGAATTAGCTTGGAGGTTATAGTCAATGAAACTATTGAAAAAAAGTTTGTCTACACGCCATTAGAGAAATACAATAAGCTGAAAGAAAAAAATCCTTTTATTGAAAAACTAAAAGAGACGTTTCAGTTAGACATCTAATCGTTCATAATATATTTATTTAACCATTTGAGACTGAAAAAAGTATCGGTTTTATAAAGCCTTACGTAAGTTTCACCTTCCATCCTTTATCTATTTACCCCAATATACTTAGATCTTATTTCCTACATAGACTAACGCACTATTCTCTTTCGAAATACCTTTCTCTTCAAATTCAGAAAGCAAGTAAATGTTTTGATCGTTGGTTTTTACAAATAATGGAATCGATTCTAACTGATGATGAAGCTTGTTTAAGTTCGTTTTATATTCCTCTTCTGAATTAATTGCAATTTCATAAATAGTTGGATAATCTCGTATCGTTTCACTTAAGTTAATGAAATCGTCTTGTGGAGTAAGGAATTGGTTTTTTTCTTCGAAATTTTTAGTTTTCACTTCATCAGCACTAGCCAATCGGAAAGCCCCATGTTCACCAAAAACTTTAGTCAGATTTTTTAAAGCAAACTTATTTACTGCATCACTTCCCGTCATAGCAATGAGGTAACCAACATCATTCAATTCAATATTGTCAGTTAAATCATCGTCATATACATTTACTTCAAAAGCTTCCAGTCCTTCGCTATTTGCTTTTTCTATAAACGTTTTGTTGGAGTCAATCAAAACAACTCTTTTACCATAGTCTTGTAAATAATTAGCGATCAGCCTAGATGATTTTGAAGCTCCTATAATTAAAATAGCATCAGAATTCTTCAAAAATACACCGACAATTTTCGCAAATAAGCGAGCCGTAGTTGCATTCAACAATACCGTTCCTAAAACAACCATAAATACTAACGGTGTAATATATTCGGCACCTTCTACACCTTGTTTTAACAATTTACTCCCAAAAAGAGAAGCAATCCCTGCAGCTACAATACCTCTAGGTCCTACCCAACTAATAAACAATTTTTCGTTGAGCTTTAAATTGGATTTGTAAGTACTTAAAAACACAGCTAAAGGCCGTATCACAAATACTATCAGAACAAAAAGTACTGCGGTCTTCCAAGTGTATAACAACATCAAATCTTCAATATTGATATTCGCAGACAGCAGAATAAATAAAATGGAAATTAAGAGAATACTTAACGATTCTTTAAAGTATAATAGCTCTTTTATATTGTTTAGTTTACCGTTCCCTAATACCATTCCCATGACCACAACTGCTAGTAACCCAGACTCATGAGCAAAAACTTCAGATTCAACAAAAACCAACAATACGGTAGAGAGTGAAACTACATTCATTAAATAATGAGGAACCCATTTTTTATTAATTACAAAGGCCAATGCGTGTGCAAACGTAAATCCAAAAGAAGTTCCAAAAAGTACTATTTTACCAAATTCAGTTAATGCTGTTTTGGTAAAACCACCACCACTACCAACACTAATAAATTCAAAAACCAATACAGCTACCAAAGCTCCGATAGGATCTATTAAAATACCTTCCCACTTTAAAACAGTAGACACATCCTTTTTTAAAGGAATGTTCCTTAAAATAGGGGTAATAACAGTAGGTCCTGTAACAATAATTAATCCAGAGAACAAGAATGATAGTTCCCATCCCAAACCAAAAATATAATGTGTCAATATTCCAGCTCCAAAAAACGTAACTGCAGAACCTAGAGTGATTAGTTTAGAAATTACGGGGCCAACATTTTTTATTTCGTTTCTTTTCAGTGTTAAGCCACCTTCAAAAAGAATGATACTAATGGCTAATGAAACAAAATAATAGAGTCCATCACCAGGAAAAAGCCCTTTTGTTCCATTCCAAATAGGCTCAATATATTTTGAACCATCTTCAGAAAGAAATTCTGCTGCTATTGGGCCTACTAAAAGTCCAATTAATATTAATGGTAATATCGCTGGAATTTTAACCCGCCAAGCAACCCACTGCGCTAAAATTCCTAAAATTATGATTCCTGCTAATTCTAACATTTTTGATTCTTTGTTGAGAATCCAAAATACAAAAAAATACATAAGCCTGCGTAATCCAAAATTAAAATTTGACTCTTTTTTAGCTTTGTCCGAAAGTTCCTATCTTGTGCCACAGGGATGATTAAAAACGAATCTATGAAATACATCACTAGCCTTTTGTTAATTCTAATAATTTCAGGAGAATATAGCTCACAGGAAAAATATACCTTACGAAAGTATCCTCATGTAAAACAGTTTTACAAAGGCATTTCTAAAAAAGCAACTGAGCTCTGCTTAGAGAACAACATCCCTCCTGCTTCATTACTTGCTATTGCTGGATTAGAGTCTGGTTGGGACAGCGGTTATATTGGTCAAATAACAGGAAATATTTTAAGTTTAGGTCCTCGGAAAAGAGACATTCAATTGCCCGCTTTACGATTGCCTATACTCTTAGAAAGCAACAAAATCATTTACGATTCTTTAGATATTATTAAGTTCGATAAAAAAAGTCTGCAATGGCAAAATAGGCCTAAAAGCATTAAAAAAGATTACAGACCAAAACCTTGGGCAGGAACACCATACAACCTCGCTTATTTTAAATACCATCCTAAAGAAAAACATGCAGCACAAATTGCGAATATAAATGATTTCGCAACTGTTTTTATTGGAAGAAAAAGTCGGATTAAAGCCTATCGTGAAACAAGAAGAAAAATGGACAGCTTGGTTGCCAAGCATGGAAAAAAAATTCTTTTAGAAGAAAAGACTGCTATCCAATTTATCTACGGAATTGGAGGAAAACTTAATTCTTATAATTATAGAGAAACTTGGCCTAAAAAAGTCATTTATATTATCAAAAGGGCTGGGTTAACAGAATTAACTACTGATTTACATACTGGAAAGCGTTTTAATGAAAGTTGGAGATAAATCTATAACGAATTATCATTAATTTTGCCTCGAAACTAGATTTAAAACGATGTTAGGATTACAATTTGAAACTGAAACTTCTTGGGTAGAGATTGCTAAAGATAATTTGCAACAAATTTTAACAGACCATGCTTTTGCTGAACAAAAAGCAGCCTCTAATGCGGTCTCAATTATTATCAATTATTCTGAAGAGACAGCCTTGGTAAAAGACATGAGTGATATTGCCATTGAAGAAATGGAACATTTTAGAATGGTACATCATCTCATGGTTAAAAGAGGGTTTGTTTTAGGAAGAGAGCAACACAATGACTATGCAAAGAAATTACAAGGGTTCTTTCCTAAAACCAAAGACAGAAACTATGCACTCATTCATCGATTGTTAGTTGCTGCAATGATTGAAGCTAGAAGTTGTGAACGCTTTAAAGTCTTTTCTGAAAATATGGAAGATGAAGAATTATCACAATTTTACAAAGAACTGATGGTCTCAGAAGCCAATCACTACACATTGTTCTTAGGATATGCTAGAAAGTATATGGATCGTAAAATTGTAGATCAAAAATGGCAAGACCTGTTAGCTTTTGAGGCTGAAATGATGAAGACTAGAGGGAATTCAGCGAGAATACACGGGTAGAATAATGATAATTGTTAACTGATAACTGATAACTGGTAATTGTTCACTGATAACTGATAACTGATAACTGATAACTGATAACTGATAACTGAAGAAAATGTTTAGTAAAGAAGAATCAGCAAAACTTCGTCAAGAATTTTGGACTAGTTTCGGAAAATCGTTTCCTCGAAAGTGGTTGCTTTACAATACCAAAATAAAAGGAGTTAGTTTTAAATTTGTTGCCGATCGTAAAAAAGCACTGGTGAGTTTAGATCTAGAACATCCAGATGATATTGCCAACGAGTTGTTCTACGATCAGTTACTTTCCTTAAAAACCATTCTAACAGAAGAATACCATCCTGAAATTATTTTTGATGCTAGTTATGAATTAGAAAATGGTAAGATCATACATCGTATGTATGTGAGTCATGAAGAAAAGTTTAGCATTCATACTAAAAATACTTGGAGAGACTGTTATGAGTTTTTTATAAATACGATGCCAAAATTTGAACTGTTTTTCTACGAATACCAAGACTACATCAAACAAGCCATTCAATAAAAAAATCGCCCATAAAAGACGATTTTAATTCAAATAATATATAGAGAAATTCTTATTTCAAGAATTGAATGCTAAAAGGATAATTTGGTTCTTCGTTATTACTAGCTTTGATTGCATTTATTATTGGAAAAATCATATAGGAAATTGCAATTGCAAAAATTCCCAAAAGACCTAAACCTAACAATAAAATTAGCGGAATACAGATTAGTAAATAGATAAACATGGTAATTCTAAAATTTAGAATCGATTTCCCATGATAATCCATACCATAAATTTCATCTTTTTTGGTCAACCAAAT
>JAESUF010000380.1 GCA_016763215.1 Flavobacteriaceae bacterium | reverse complement strand
TTCTTTCTCCTTCATAAATTGAGGAATTTCCTCTGGAAAGGAAGTAAATGTGAGTGGCCGTTAATTCTTAATTTTCGTTTAGTCAAAAGTTGAAAGTTTTAAAGTTAAAAAGGAATGTCATTGATTCTTTTTTATATTGATACATTATCATTTATTCGGAGCTTCCATTACCGTTCCGCAATTAGAACAGGTACATTTTTTCTTGTCTGAATAATAGGCATCAAATATTTTAGGCATATCCGTTTCAATATTATCCAACGCAAACGCTTCTCTGTACAAAAGAACATCACAATTTTCACAGTACCATTCTAAAGCATCCATCACTCCTTCTGGTCTTGGATACTCAATAACCAGTCCTACAGTGTTTGCTTTTCTTTGTGGCGAATGTGGTACTTTGGCTGGCAATAAATAGATATCGCCTTCATTGATTTCTACATCAACTTGCTCCCCTTTATCGTCAATAATTTTTAACACCATATCTCCTTCTACTTGATAGAAGAATTCTGGAGTTTCGTTATAATGGTAATCTTTCCGGCTGTTAGGGCCTCCAACGACCATCACAATATATTCGCCATTATCCCAAACACATTTATTCCCTACAGGTGGTTTTAGTAAATGACGATTTTCATCGATCCACTTTTGAAAATTTATAGGTTGTACTAGCTTGCTCATTTTAATTAGATTTTAGACTTTTAGATATCAGAATCATGACAATTTAAAGATACTTAAAATGTCTTGGCTCAAAATTCTTATTTCATTACTCTTTGCTCTTTACAATGATTTCGTTCTACCTCCATCTACAGGTACATTAATTCCGTTGATATAACTTGCTTTTCCGCTCGCCAAAAAAGTAATTGCTGCTGCAGTTTCTTCAGGTTTCGCAAATCGTTTTGCTGGAGAAGCATTGCGCATTGTATCTGCAACCTCATCAATACTCTTCCCTGTTTTTGCTGACTTATTTTTTAAAATTTGATTCAATCGTTCCGTTTCGGTTGCTCCAGGCAATACATTATTAACAGTAATCCCAAACTGACCTAATTCATTCGCTAAAGTCTTAGACCAATTTGCTACGGCTCCACGTATTGTATTAGAAACTCCTAAACCATCCAGCGGTTGTTTTACGGAAGTAGAAATTATATTAATAATTCTTCCATACCCTTCTTCCTTCATAAAAGGCACCAATGATTGCGCCAATACATGATTGCATTTTAAATGTTGTGTAAATGCGCTATCAAATTCATCTAGCTCAGCATCAAAAATAGGTCCGCCTGCAGGTCCTCCTGTATTATTTACTAAAATATGAAATGTTACTTTCCTAAATTTCAATAGTTCTTTCAATCCTTTAGGGTCAGAAAAATCGGCAACAATGTATGAATGATGTTGACCGTCATTTGGCAACTGAGATAGTACCGATTTTAATTTTTCTTCATTTCTAGCAATCAGAGTCACATTCACACCTTCTTCTGCCAATGCAATTGCAGTTGCTTTACCAATTCCTTGTGTGCTTCCACAAACCAAGGCGTTTTTATTTTTTAGATATAAATTCATAAGTTATTTTCTACCATGTTTTTTATTTTTACTGCCTTTACAAAATGATCCAATTCATGCGTTTGTATCCACCATGTGGCAACTTCCATCAGTAACTTTGGACTCTCATTTTTATTTGCAAAAAAGGCATAAAATGACAACCCTACGTTGTCGCCTTTTTTAGCTATTTTTTCATCACAAACTTGAATGATTTTTTGTCTTATCTCCTTATTCATAAATTACTTTAGCACGTTCGCTTATTTTATCCATTAATTTCTCTGGACTTTTTACACTTTCAAAACCATACTTTTCATATAATGCATGGGCATCTTTGGTTGCCAACATCCAACGGTCTACATCTTTAATACTTGGAAAATTCAATACGTTGTCCATTAAAACCTTAGAATATCCTTTCCCTTGTTCTTCCTCAACCACAAAAACATCCAATAAATAGGCTAAAAACACCATGTCTGTCATTACACGAGAATAGGCAATCTGTTTTCCATTTTTAAACAGTCCGAAATTGATACTGTTTTCTAATGCTATCTTTTGTTCTTCGTAGGTTCTTATCGTTCCCCAATAAGAATTCTTTACGAAGGTAAAAATCATATCTAAATCCATGTCTTCCTTTTTGGAAGAAAAATAGAGCTCTTTATCTATTTTTATCATTTTTTAGTCCTTTTCAAAAATAACATGAAGTCATTTTTATGAGATCCCCTTTCCTGCTCACCGAAGGCTGGTCTGTGAGAATAACAATCAATATCTAATACAAATATTCTTTGGTTCTGTAAAAAATCGCAGCGCTTCAAATCCGCCTTCTCTACCTACACCTGAGGCTTTCACACCCCCAAAAGGTGTTCTTAAATCTCGTAATAACCATGTATTTACCCAAAGGATTCCGACATGAATCTCTTTTGATATTCTCATGGTTCTTTTTAAATTATTGGTCCACAATGTTGCCGATAACCCATAGGAAACATCATTCGCCATAGCCAACACTTCTTCTTCTTTTTTGAATGACATAATGGTCACCACAGGTCCAAAAATCTCTTCTTGGTTCAGTTTGCACTGATTATCTTTTACTTCAATAATTGTCGGTTCTAAATAGTATCCTTCTTCAAATCCATCTATGTCTACTTTTTGTCCACCAAACAATACAGTTCCTCCAAATTCTTCTGCGTTATCGATATACGATTTCACCTTTTCTAAATGTGATTTTGAAACCAAAGCTCCAATATTTGTAGATGCATCAAATGGATTCCCTACTTTCAAGTTAGAAACAGCTGCTATAAAATCTGTTTTGAATTTTTCGTAAATAGATTCTTCTACAAAAATTCGACTTCCACATAGACAGATTTGACCTTGATTGGCAAATGATGATCGAACTGTAGTTTTGAGCATCTCGTCATAATCACAATCTGCAAAAATCATGTTTGGGTTTTTCCCTCCTAACTCTAAAGATAGTTTTTTAAACATTGGTGCCGCTACACGAGCAATATGAGCCCCTGTTGTAGTTCCTCCTGTAAAAGAGATCGCTTTAATATTTGGATGCTCTACAATAGCTTGCCCTGTTGTTGTTCCTAAACCATGAACAATGTTCAACACGCCCTTTGGCAAACCTGCATCATTACAGATTTCGCCTAGTAAATAGGCAGTCATCGGTGTTACCTCACTCGGTTTTGCGACCACACAATTTCCAGCGGCTAATGCAGGTGCTATTTTCCAAGTAAAAAGGTACAAGGGTAAGTTCCAAGGAGAAATACACCCTACAACTCCAATAGGATGTCGTAGTGTAAAATTCATTGCATTAAGACCAACACTTTCATGTGCTTCAGAAGCAAACTGTGTAATGGCATTGGCAAAAAATTGAAAGTTTGCGGATGCTCTAGGAATATCTATCGCTGTAGCCAATGTTAATGGTTTTCCATTGTCTTTAGATTCAGCGGCGGCCAAATTCGGGAGCCTATCAGTAATTAACTGTGCTATTTTCGAGAGTATCTGTGAGCGTTCTTCCAACGTAGTATTAGACCAACTCGGAAATGCTTTTGCTGCTGCATTATAGGCTTTAGCTACATCTTCTTTTCCTGAATTTGGAATCTGCCCGTAGATTTCTCCATTTGAGGGATTGTAATTATCAAGCCAACTATCAGAAATAGGGGACAAAAACTCACCGTTGATGTAGTTTTGAATGTTCATATTTATTTTATATCTCTTCTAGCTGTCACTTCGAGCGCAGTCGAGAAGCTAGGTTTGTACTATTTTGGTTTATATTTTGAATGTGTTGCATTTCTACATTCCGCTAATATCTCAAGCATATCGTAATCTTCATTAACTAATGCCCATTTTTTCTTAGCACTCCACTTCTTAATTTTCTTTTCAAAGTAAATTGCTTGCTCTACATCATTAAAGACTTGACTAAAAATCAATTCCAATGGTCTTCTTATATATGTAAAACATTTTTTATTTAATCCCTTTTTGTGCTCCTCAAACCTTCTTTCAATATCATTCGTAATTCCTGTATACAGCAATTCATCTGAGCATTTTAGTATGTACACATAATATGTTTTCATAATAACCTCTCGACTGCGCTCGAGGAGACATCTTTTTTCTTTTCTAATTCTTTTGT
>JAESUF010000379.1 GCA_016763215.1 Flavobacteriaceae bacterium | reverse complement strand
TTCCAATATTTTCTGAAACAGAAGTGTAGGGCATTAAATCGAAATCTTGCGCTACATATTTAAAGAACTCCATGCCTGGAACCAAATGAAATACTGGACCTAATATTTGTTGCTCTTTCCAAAATAACTCCCCACTATTTACATCTAATAACCCATAAATAATCTTTAATAAGGTCGATTTTCCACCACCACTTTCACCCATAACACACAAATGACGCCCAGCACCCAAAGAAAAAGAAAAGCTCTTTAAAACAGCTGTTTTATGATTGTACTGAAAAGATATGTTATTAACTCTGAGCATAAAAAAACCGCGAATTCTTAACTCAGAATTCGCGGTGTAAATT
Organism: Flavobacteriaceae bacterium; assembly: GCA_016763215.1. The sequence continues at coordinate 15,794 of JAESUF010000379.1, read as the reverse complement.
TACATATTATCTAACTACCAAATACCAACTCTATCTTCTGGTTTCAAGAACATTTTATCTCCCTCTACAATGTTAAATGCTTTGTAAAAAGCATCTACATTTTGTAATGGAACAAACGCTCTAAACATTCCAGGAGAGTGAGGGTCTGTTTTTACTTGATTTTTCAAAGCTTCTGCTCTAGACTTGGTTCTCCAGATAGTTCCCCAAGACATGAAGAAGCGTTGTTCCGCAGTAAATCCATCAATTGGTTCAGGCTTTCCGTTATTCTCATAGAAAATCATCAAACCTTCATAGGCAGCTCTAATTCCTCCTAAGTCTCCAATATTTTCACCTAAAGTAAACTCTCCGTTGATTTTTACATCTTCAATTACAGTAAATTCTCCGTATTGAGCAGATAATTTTTTACCCAAAGCGGTAAACTTTGTTAAATCGTCTTCTGTCCACCAGTTGTTTAAGTTTCCATCACCATCAAAACGAGAACCAGAATCATCGAAACTATGAGAAATTTCATGTCCGATAACTGCTCCAATTCCACCGTAGTTTACAGCTTCATCAGCTTGATAGTTGTAAAAAGGAGGCTGTAAAATAGCCGCAGGGAAAACAATCTCATTGTTTAATGGATTAAAGTAAGCATTTACGGTTTGAGGAGACATTCCCCATTCGCTTCGGTCTACTTCTTTTCCTAATTTAGCCATGTTTTCTTCATACCCCCATTTTTGAAGGCTGATAGAATTGTCAAAAAAAGTACCACCTTCTTTAACACCTTTCATTTCTAAAGTACCATAATCCTTCCATTTATCTGGATATGCAATCTTAACCGTTAATTTGCTCAATTTTTCAAGAGCTTTCTTTTTGGTTTCAGCACTCATCCACTCTAAGCTGTTAATTCTTCTTTCGAAACCAAGCAAAACATTGTCAATCATTTCTTCCGCTTTTTTCTTAGCTTCTGGCGGGAATTTTTTATCAACATATAATTTTCCTAAAGCTTCTCCGATAGCACCATTTACATTTGCCAAAGCACGTTCATCTCTAGGACGTTGTTTTTAGCTCCACGTAGTTCTTTACTGTAAAACTCCCAATTAGCAGTTTCTAAATCAGTTGTTAATAAACCAGCAGTGTTATTGATGGTTGTCCAACGTAAGTACAATTTGATATCAGCTATTGAACTTTTCGTCATAATCTCGTTCATTGCTTTCATATACCTTGGCTGAGTAACAATTACTCGATCAAGATCAGGAACACCAATTCCTTTAAAGTAATTAGACCAGTTAACAGAAGGAACTAACTTAGCCAACTCTTCCATATTCATTGGGTTGTAGAGGTTACGAGTATCTCTTTGTTCTTCTTTTGTTAATTGAGGAGTCGCTAAACTAATTTCAAAAGCTAAGATTTTTGCAGCATCACTTTTTGCAGTTGCTTCATCAGAACCAAACTTTTGTAGCATTCTAGCAACATGAGCTTCATATTTCTTTCTTTTTCCTTTTGTATCCTCATCTTGATCTACATAGTAATCTCTAGAAAGACCTAAACCAGCAGGACCCATATATCCAGCATTCATTTTACTGTCTTTCAGGTCGTTAAATGCGCCAAAGTTAAAGAAACCACCACCTCCATAAGGAGAGAAGTTGATTAACAGTTTTTCAAGATCTTTTAAGTTCTTAATTTGATCAATTTTAGCTAAGAAAGGTAGAATAGGTTTGATTCCTTGTTCGTTTCTTGCAACAGTATCCATAATCGATTGATAATAGTATACTGCTTTTTGTTGATCAGAAGTAATTAAATTCCCTTCAGCATCTTTCAATTTAGGAAAGTTATTTTCTGCAATAGCATCATTTAAAATGGTTAAAACATCAGCATCAGTTGCTTTTCGAAGTTGATTAAAACCTCCCCAAGAAACTTGATCATCAGGAATCTCTGTTTTGTCGAGCCAATTCCCGTTTACGTATCTAAAAAAGTCGTCATTCGGACGAATACTTGTGTCCATATTTTCTACTACGATTCCAGGAATTTTTTCAGTTGTATCATTTTTACATGAGACAATCCCTAGAGCCGATATAGCACATACGAACAGAATTTTTTTGGTTGAATTCATTTTGTTTTGGTTTTTATTTATGATTTTATTTTCCCTTTTGGAGGGTTTGGCAATTGATCGAACCCCATATTGAATAATGTGAATCCGAAAATATCAGCAGCTTGTTCAATGGTTTTAGCCACAGGAGTTCCTGCTCCATGACCTGCATTGGTTTCAATTCTAATTAATACAGGGTTATTTCCAACTTGTTTGTCTTGTAATTCAGCGGCAAATTTAAAACTATGTGCTGGCACTACACGATCATCATGATCTCCAGTAGTTATCAAAGTTGCTGGATACGACGTTCCTTCTTTTACATTGTGCACAGGAGAATATCCTTTTAAATAGTCAAACATTTCTTTGCTTTGTTCGGCAGTTCCATAATCATATGCCCATCCAGCACCCGCTGTAAATGTATGATAACGAAGCATGTCTAAAACACCCACAGCAGGCAAAGCGACTTTCATTAAATCTGGCCGTTGAGTCATTGTTGCTCCAACAAGAAGTCCTCCATTAGAGCCTCCGCGGATTGCTAAATAATCTGAAGAAGTATAATTCTCTTTGATTAAAAATTCTGCTGCTGCGATAAAATCGTCAAAAACATTTTGTTTTTTTAACTGAGTTCCCGCATCGTGCCATTTTTTACCGTATTCACCACCGCCACGTAAATTTGGAACGGCATAAATACCACCTTGTTCCATCCACACAGCATTTGTAATGCTAAAAGCAGGATATAAAGAAATATTGAACCCACCATATCCATATAAGATTGTTGGATTTTTACCGTTTAACTCAACTCCTTTTTTATGTGTGATGATCATCGGTATTTTTGTTCCGTCTTTTGAAGTATAAAAAACTTGGTTGCTTACATAATCATTCGAATTGAAATCAATTTCAGGTTTCCAATACAATTCAGAGGTTCCGGTTTCTATATTGTATTTATAAATGCTAGAAGGCGTGTTGTAATTTGTGAATGAAAAATAATCAACTTTAGCGGTCTTTTTCCCGCCAAAACCACCTGCATTTCCAACACCAGGCAGCTTAATTTCACGAATTAATTTTCCGTTAAAATCGTATTGCAATACTTTAGACACGGCATCTACCATGTATTCTGCAAAGAAATAACCTCCACCACTTGATGAGCTCAACACATGTTCGGTTTCAGGTATAAAATCTTTCCAGTTCTTTGGTGTTGGATTTTTCGCATCTACTGTAACAATTTTTTGATTAGGAGCATTTAAGTTTGTTACTAAATATAATTTACTTCCTTTATTCTCTACGACATACGTATCGCTATCAAAGTTGTCTATAACAGTAATTAATTTGCTGTTTTTTTCTGTCAAATCTTTAATAAACAACTTATTTCCAGAAGTTGAAGTAGATGCTGTAATCACTAAATAGGCATCATCTTCAGTTAAATAACCGCTAACATAACGGTGTTTTTCGGCAGCAGTTCCACCAAAAATTATAGGATCTTTTTCCTGAGAGGTTCCAAGCTGATGGTAGTACAGTTTGTGTTGATCTGTTTTTGCGGATAGTTCACTTCCTTTTGGCTTATCGTAACTAGAGTAATAAAACCCTTCATTCCCTTTCCATGAGATTCCAGAAAACTTGACATCAATTAGGGTGTCTTCTTTTATTTTTTTTGATGCTACATCCATTACAATGATCTTTCTCCAATCGCTTCCCCCTTCAGAAATTGAATAGGCTGCGGTTTTGCCATCTTTTGAAAAACTAAGTCCGCTTAATGATGTTGTTGCATCTTCAGAGAATGTATTTGGATCTAAAAAAACTTCTTCTTTTCCACTTCCCTTTTTTCTATAGACTACATATTGATTTTGTAACCCATTGTTTTTGTAGTAATAAGTATAGTCTCCTTCTTCAAAAGGGGCTGTAATCTTTTCATAATTCCATAACTCTGACAGGCGATCTTTTAATTGATCTCTATACGGAACCTTCTCTAGATAATTAAAAGTAACCTCGTTTTCTGTTTTCACCCAGTCTTCGGTTTCTTTACTTCTATCGTCTTCCAACCAACGATAATTATCTGTTACCTCAGTATCAAAATAGGTTTCAACTATAGGGTTTTTGGCAGTTTCAGGGTAATTCACTGTTATGTCTCTTTTATTAGGCTCCTCTTTACAAGCTGTAAATATAGTGGCAGCACAAAAAATAGGAATGATTAATTTTCTCATTTGGTTGTTTATTTTGTTATGAGATGCAACCTTTTAAATGTGTAAAAATCGATACAAAAGAAAGAAAAAAATTTATCACAAACCAAAAGGTTTCACTATGTACATAATTAATTGGCTTCTAAATTAGTACAAAAAAAACCTCTTATGTTACATATGTAAGAGGTTTTAACAGAATTTAACGTTTTGTTCTACTCAAATAAAGATTTGAATCGATCCCAGTTCGCGTAGATTAATAAAAGGTTTAGAACCGCAATTACCGCAGCGAATAAAATTCCCTCTGGAGCATATGCTAAATGAAATGCCACTATATTAAAAGAAACAGGCACTAATAATATCAGAGCAAAAGGCACCGCTCTATTTAAAACTAATAAAAGTCCTGCTAAGAGATAAACGACACCTAGTGCAGGAAAAATATACCCGGTTCCGCCTAAAGCACCCATAAATGCACCTGCGGCTTCAGGAAGCTCAGGGTTAGGCATGAAATGGAAAAATTTGTTTGCGCCAAAGACCAACATTGCTAAGCCCAATAGATAGCGAGCAATCATTGAAATAGTTGAATTCATAATGTAAAATATTAGTTAATAATTAGTTAGCTTTAAATTTACAAAAAATAAAATAGAGGGCTTTTTTACTCTTTTTTACCGCTGTAATTATTAGTCAATAAAAACGTCTAAATTCGAGCAACCTAAGAGTTATTATGACAGAACTACTAACGAAGGAAACCTTTTTAGAAATGGTCTTCAATTACGAGAAAAATAAAGAGTGGACTTTTGAAGGAAAAGTACCAACAATTATAGATTTTTATGCAGATTGGTGTGGTCCATGTAAAATGATAGCACCAATTTTAGAGGAATTAAGCGAAGAGTACGGAGATAAAATTAACATCTACAAGGTAGATACTGAAGCTGAGCAAGAATTAGCCGCTGCATTTGCCATCCGAAGTATTCCATCCATGCTTTTCATTCCGATGGGCGAACAACCACAAATGTCGTCAGGAGCTTTGCCAAAACAAAATTTAAAAGATCTTATAAGAGATGTCTTGAAGGTAGAAGTATAAAATTTTAAAACCCGAATCCAACGATTCGGGTTTTTTATTCGTTAAAAACAATACCTAAGTGTTTTATACATAAGAAAATTATGTATATATTTGAACTCGATTAATTACAAACTATGGGAAACCAAAAATTATACAAGGGCTCTTTACAAACCATTATCTTAAAACTTCTAGAAGAGCAAGAGAAGATGTATGGATATGAGATTACTCAAAAAGTAAAGGAACTCACTAAAGGAGAATTGAAAATCACTGAAGGAGCATTGTATCCTGCGTTGCATAAATTAGAAGCTGAAGGGTTGTTGGATGTTGAGGTCGCGAAGATTGGAAATAGATTGAGAAAGTATTATAAGTTAACTGAAACTGGAGCAAAAGAAACGGCGAATAAGTTGGCAGAAATGCAAGAGTTTTTAAAAACGATGCAACATTTAGTAAACCCAAAGTTTAGTGTCGAGTAGTATGGAGTTATCTAAAGAACAAATAAAAAAAGTTGATAAACGCCTAAAAAAAGAAGGTATAAAATACTGGGATTTAAGAATTGAAATGATTGACCATGTCGTTTCAAATATAGAAGATAATACTCAAACAAATGACTTTGAAAAAGAACTTACTCTTTCTTTAAAAGGAATTGGTTGGCTTGGTAATTTACCAGAAATAAATAGAGAAGGTTGGCAAAATGTAAATAGAAAGTATAGAAGAGAATATCATAAAGGGTTTAGAAGTTTTTTTAAGAAACCAAAAAACGTTTTGATTTTTATTTTTTGCTCATTTCTTTTCTACGTTATTTCTGAAACTATTTCATTTGAAAACTTTAAAAAATTAAGTTTTTTCTTATTTGCATCTCCTCTAATTTTTGTGTTTATTTTTTTTGTAAAATCGTTATACAAAAAATACGGAAGGTCTGTAAATTTAGATTATGGGTTTACATATCTAATAATGAGTTTTTTAATATTACAATCTTTTCCTATTCTTTTTAAAGGAGAATCAGAGAACATTCAAAAAACAATGTGGTTTGTGTTACTTCCAATTCATTCTTTAGCATTTTATTCTGGATACAATTTGTACAAAAAAGCAATTTCTAAAGTTGAGAAAATGAAAAATGAATTAGCATTGTGAAATTAAAAGAAACTCAAATAGAAGAATTGTATAAATTTACACGCCAACATTTTGTTGAGTACTATGATGTACAATCAGAACTAGTAGACCATTTGGCGAATGACATTGAAGATATTTGGGAAGAAAAACCACAAATCTCTTTTGAGAAAGCAAGGGATATTTCGTTTCAAAAATTTGGAGTTTTTGGTTTTATGAATGTTATTGAAAGCCGACAAAAAGCATTAAGTAAAAGGTATATGAAAATTTTATGGCGTTTTGTAAAAGAGTGGTTTACATTTCCTAAGATTTTAGTAACCACAAGTATATTTTTACTTAGTTATGCAACTTTTCAGTTGAAACATGGATACGCAATATTTTTAACGCTGCTGTTAATTTTCGGGATCATAGATTTGGTTTTAGCAACAAAACTTAAAAAGAAATCGAAATTGAGGTTTAAAAACAAAAATAAAAAATGGATGCTAGAAGAAATGATTTTTAATACGGGGGCGTTTAGTGGTATTCTTATTCTTTCTAATATATTTCAAATAGCAACACTTGCGGATGATATTACTTCTACTTGGGGTCAAATGCTTTTTTCTATATTTATTACATTAGCCATTATTCATTCATATATAAGCCTGATTATTATCCCGCAAAAAGCGGATGAACTTTTAGAGAACCAGTATCCGGAGTATAAATTATCTCAAAACATGTAACAAAACAGACCTTTTGTATACTTATTTATTATTGAAACTAATTAACCACAAATGATTTCACACTTTTTACGTTTAGAATGGAAACAATATTTCCGTTCTTCTTATTGGCAAACAGGAATTGCTCTAAAGATTATCATGGGCTTTTTTGCGCTCTATTTTATGGCAACTTTTTTGTTTATAGGAATTGGAGGGTATTACATTATTAAGGATCAATTTCCAAATACAGACCCTCTTAGCCTCGTTAATTCGTATTTGTTATATGCAATTTTTGCAGATTTGATCATGAGGTATATGATGCAAAAGTTACCTGTAATGAACATCAAGCCGATGTTAATATTACCGATTAAAAAAAGCAAGCTGGTTCATTTCGTTCTTGGGAAATCGGCATTTTCTTTTTTTAATATCATGTCACTGTTTTTTTATGTGCCATTTTCACTTGTGTTAATTAAAGAAGGACACTCAATATCGGGTTCTTTAGGTTGGTTGTTAGCGATGATTTTAATTACACAGTGTTCTAATTTCTTAAATTTTTTAATTAACAAGAACAACATCATTTTTTGGTCTACAGCAATTATCGTTGGAGGACTCGTGTTGCTGCAAAGGTTCGAAGTTTTTGACGTTACAACGTATAGTCAAGGACTATTTAATACGATTTATAGCAATCCTATTTTGTCTTTATTTGGAGTTGTCTTATTAATAACCTTGTATTATTTTAATTATAAACAACTTAGAGCAAAGGTATACTTAGATGGGGCGATTTCTGAAAAAGTAAAAGAAGCCAATTCTGTAGATTTATCTTGGACAGATCGTTTAGGGGATGTTGCTCCTTTTATAAAAAATGATATCCGATTGATTTGGAGGAATAAACGAACAAAAACCGTCTTTTTAATGTCATTCTTGTTTGTACTATATGGATTTATCTTTTTTAACAATCCAACATATCAAGAAAAAATGCCAGCCTTTTTAATCTTTGCCTCTTTATTTGTTACAGGAGGTTTTGTATTGAACTACGGTCAGTTTATTCCTGCGTGGGACAGTTCACACTATAAGATGTTAATGACTCAAAACCTACGGTACAGAAAATTCTTAGAATCGAAATGGTTTTTAATGGTTGCTATGACAGGAATTTTATATATTCTAAGTACCGTCTATTTAATTGCTTTTGGAGTTGAAGAATTTTTAATGATTACAGCAGCAGCAATTTATAATATTGGGTTTAACTCCTTGTTTCTTTTATATGCTGGATCTTTTAATAGAAAACGAATTGATTTAGAGAAAAGTGGATTTTCAAACATGCAAGGAACCAGTGCGATGCAGTTTATCATTATACTTCCAATTATGGGGTTACCGATGTTAATTTTTTGGTTGTTTAGTATGGCAATCAGCTTTAATGCAGGGTTAATTGCTATTGCCGTTTTTGGGATAATTTCACTGCTGTTTAAAAATTATTTCATGAATTTGATTGAAGCGAAATACGTTAGAGATAAATATGCAACAATTAAAGCCTTCGATCAAAAATCTTAAACCAAACACTACACTACAACACCATGATACAATCAAAAAATATTTCAAAAAAATACGGAAAAGCAGAAGTGCTTAATATAGATTCATTAGACATTCCAAAAGGTCAAAGTTTTGGTTTGGTTGGAAACAATGGGGCAGGAAAGACTACCTATTTTAATGTCTTGTTAGACTTAATTAGGCCTACAACTGGAAGCATTATAAACAATGATGTTGTTGTGAACGAAAGTGAAGAATGGAAGACATTTACAGGATCGTTTATCGACGAAACTTTTTTAATCACCTATTTAACACCAGAAGAATATTTTGATTTTATTGGTGATCTTAGAGGAATGAATAAAGCCGATGTAACTTCTTTTTTAAATCAGTTTGAAGATTTTTTTGGTGGAGAAGTTTTAGGAAAGAAAAAATATTTAAGGGACTTGAGTAAGGGAAACCAAAAGAAAGCAGGAATTATTGCTGCGCTGATGGGAAACCCACAAGTAGTTATTTTAGACGAACCTTTTGCCAACTTAGATCCAACAACACAAATTCGATTAAAAAAGATTCTAAAAAACTTAACAGAAGATAAAGAAGTTACAGTGCTTGTTTCTAGTCACGATTTGAGCCACGTTACTGAAGTTTGTGAGAGAATTGTGGTTTTAGACAAAGGGATTGTGGTAAAAGATCTTCAAACATCTGAAGAAACTTTAAAAGAGTTAGAGAGCTATTTTTCTGCATAAGAAAGTAAATCACACTTTTATTCCTATTTTTACAGGCTATATTGCAATATTTTCTTCTTGAAACTGTTGTAAATTAAGAGTTTTACATTCTATGAACATCATTCAGAAAATAGGAATTTTAAGCGTGTTTTTGTTGGTCGCTTCTTGTAGCACTAAGAAGAATACCTTTGTGGCTAGAAACTATCAGGCGCTTACTACAAAATTTAATGTATTATACAACGGTAAGATCGCATTTCAACAAGGTATTGATGAGCTTAACTCAAAACACCGAGATGATTTTTGGGAACTACTTCCTATAGAGCCATTAAAGTTTGAGGAGAACAAAATTACTCCACCAAAGTTAACACCCAGTTTTACAGGACCAGGTGTTTCTAAAGTGAACAAACAAGAACAACAAGGATCTCCATTTGAAAAGGCAGAAGAAAAAGCGGTAAAGGCGATTCAGAAACATTCCATGAAGATTTATGGGAAGGAGCGAAATCGTCAAATAGATGACGCTTATTTATTGTTAGGGAAATCTAGATACTACACACAACGATTTGTTCCGGCAATTGAAGCTTTTAATTATATCATTGCTAATTACCCTAGAGCTAGCCTAATCAATGAAACGAAGATTTGGCGTGCCAAATCTCATATTAGAATTGAAAATGAAGAATTAGCGATTGAGACACTCAACTTACTACTCAACCAAAATAAATTACCAGATTTAATAAAAGAGGAAGGATATACTGCTTTGGCGATGGCGTATTCAAAAATGGATAGCATTGATAACGTAAAAAAATATTTATGGTTGGCTACCGAAACGTCGGAAAATAAAGCACAAAAGGCACGAAATTTGTTTGTCTTAGGACAACTGTATGGGTTAGAAAATAAGAAAGACTCCGCCTCTTTAGTGTTTCAAAAATTAATAGAATTTAAAAAAGCGCCGTATAAATATAGAATTTATGCCAATATAGAACTGGCAAAAAATTCAGCATCAGATTCTTCAACTGTTGCACTGTTAGAACGCTTTAGAAAACTAATTAGAAATAGAGATAACCGGCCTTATTTGGACGGGCTGTATTATCAAGTTGCAGAGTTAAACGAAAGCAGAGATAGTATTGGTTTAGCAATTCAGAATTATAAAAAATCATTGCGAGCAAAAGGAGGGACTCCAAAACAGAAAACATATAGCTATGAAAAATTAGCAGCGATTTATTTTAAAGAGCTAGATTATGTCACTGCGGGATCCTATTATGACAGTGTATTAAGCGTAGCTCAAAATAAACAAACGCTCAGAATTAAAAAGATTGAACGAAGAGCAAAAAACCTTAGATCGCTTTCAAAATATGAGAATGTACTTCAAAGAAATGACAGTATTCTAAGATTAACAACGCTTACTGAAGATGAGAAAAAAGAATTCTTTCAGGCCTACATAGATAAATTGAAGAAAGAAGATGAAGAGAATGCTCAAAAGAGATTAAACTCTATTTCATTTGGGAGCGCTTTTGGAGGAGGAGGAACTCAAACGGCAAAAAATAAGGGTAAATGGTATTTCTATAATATACAGTCTCTTGGTTTTGGAAAAGGTCAATTTGAAAGAGTTTGGGGAACAAGACCGCTAGAAGATAATTGGAGATGGTCTGACAAAACTCAAATTATAAGCAAGAAAACAGATGCTGTTGTAATTAATCAAAAGACCACGCGATATGAGTTGTCTACTTATTTAAAAACCATTCCTACGAGCTCGAAAGAAATAGACTCTTTACTGTTTGATAGAAATCAAGCACTTTTTGAATTGGGATTAATTTACAAAGAACAGTTTAAAAATAAAGTAAAATCTATACGGAACCTAGAGAGGCTTTTAAAATCAGAACCCGTTAAAGAATTAGTTTTGCCAACAAATTATCATTTATATCAATTGTATTCAGAAGAGGGCAATAAGAAAGCAGAACAGTATAAAAACCGTATTTTAAAAGACTATGCCAATTCTCCTTTTGCACAGATTATTGTAAACCCTGAGAAAGAATTGGTAGCCGATGAAAAAGTAGATGAGGTATCAGATTTGTATAAAATTGCGTACAAATTATATAAGGATGATTCATTTGTAGATGCTATTTGTTTTATAAATGAAATGATTCCTACACTAGAGGATTCTATCTTAACCCCTAAGTTTGAGCTCTTAAGAGCTTATGCAATAGGGAAATATCAAAGAAAAGAAGCGTATATTGCCGCCTTGGAAAAAGTAGCGGTTGAGTATCCTTTAACAGAAGAAGGAAAAAAAGCGTTAGAAATTCTGAAAAGATTAAATAAATAGCCCCCATGTTCTCAAGTAAAGAAAAAATACAAAAATCAAAAGTGATGGAAAGAAATGTTGTTGCAAAGAACACATCAATTGTAGGAGATGTTATTTCTGAAGGTGATTTTAGAATAGATGGATCACTAGAAGGAACAATTATAACTCAAGGAAGAGTAATTATTGGTGTAGAAGGATCTATCAAAGGAAAAGTAGAATCAACAAACGCAGATATAGAAGGAAGATTTTCAGGAGAATTGATTGTGCAAAAAACACTAGCAATGAAATCATCAGCACATATTACAGGAGAGGTTGTCGTGGGTAAATTATCGGTAGAACCTGGCGCTACTTTCAATGCCACTTGTTCCATGAAGGGAACTATTAAAGAATTGAATCAAAATGAGCAACAAAAAAAACGCTCCGAAAAAACAGCTTAAAAACGGACTCATACTTACAGGAGTTGCGTTTCAAATGGGCATTACCATTTATCTCTTTGTTCTTTTAGGAAAGTGGTTAGACGCGACTTACAACGATGGTGATAAAGGATTTATCATAGTCGCCACACTTGCAGGGGTTGGGGTTTCCCTTTACTTAGTCGTAAAACAATTAAACAGATTAAATTCTTAATGAATCGAATCATTTCATCTTTTTTAATCCGCCTATTTATAGTTATTGGATTTGCTTTTTCTGGCCATTTATTAGTTTTGCATTTTTTAAAACTACCATTATTTAATAACAAAATTATACTTGCCTATGCGATAAATACAGGGTTAGCGATTTTTATTTTTGTCTTGTTATTTATTTTTCGACAAAAGTTTAAAAACCAATTAGGGTTTTTATTTCTGGCGGGAAGCTTGGTGAAATTTGTGCTGTTCTTTGTGTTTTTCAACATGCCTTATAGGTTGGATGGAATTGTCTCTAAGGCAGAGACTTTTGCCTTTTTTGTTCCTTACACATTTACCTTAATTGTTGAGATCTATTGCCTCTCAAAATGGCTAAATAAATTGGATTAATAAGGGCGTTAAAATACATCTCGAAAGCCCTTTAAAATAAAGTGTAAAATAGTTTTTGAGTTTAAGATAAAAACTTACCTTTGCAGCGATTTTTAAGCCACTATTATTTAGAGTGATATGCATAGAAAAATGACTGTAAAAGCGTTAACCTTAGTATTCCTTTTGTTCTCAATTGCAACTTTCGCAAATGATAATAAAAAAAGTAAAGGGGAAAAGACCCAACAAACTGAAAAAACTGAGGAGCAAAGAAAAAAAGAAGTAGAAGAGTACATTCCTCATCACCTTTTGGATTCACATGATTTCAGCTTGTTTTCATACACAAGTGATGAAGGAGAGCACGTATATATTGGTTTTCCTTTGCCAGTAATTTTATGGGACGGAGGATTAAAAGTATTTATGTCTTCAAAATTTCACCATGGTGAAACTGTGGCTAAAGTAGGAGAGAACTACTACAAGTTAGATCACGGAAAAGTATATAAAACAGACGCTGCAGGAACAATTACTTATGATGCAGAGCACCACGCAACAAATGTAAAGCCATTAGATTTTTCTATAACGAAAAATGTATTTACAGTTATGATGATTGGTTTGTTGATGTTCTTAATGTTTAGCAGAATGGCAAAATCATATAAGAAAAACGGATCCATGCCAAAAGGAATGGGACGTTTGTTAGAGCCAATTGTAATCTACATTCGTGACGACATAGCAAAACCAAATATTGGAGAGAAAAACTACAAGAGATATATGAGTTATTTACTAACGGTATTTTTCTTTGTATGGATTATTAACTTATTTGGATTAACGCCATTAGGAATTAATGTAACCAATAATATTGCGATTACATTCTGTTTAGCAATATTTACATACTTAATTACAACGTTTACCGCTAAAAAAGATTACTGGAAGCATATTTTTTGGATGCCTGGAGTACCAGTTCCAATGAAGTTTATTTTAATGCCTATTGAATTGTTGGGAACTATTATTAAACCGTTCTCTTTAATGATTCGTTTGTATGCAAATATTACAGCGGGGCATATTGTATTGATGAGTATTCTAGGAATGATTTTTATAGCTCAAAATTGGTTAGGAGGATCATTGTCTTTCTTACTAGCAATGGTGTTAGGAATCTTAGAATTATTAGTAGCGGCTTTACAAGCCTATATTTTCACAATGTTGTCTGCATTGTATTTTGGAGCAGCAGTGGAAGAACACGATCATCATTAAGGTGATTATAAAGTTGAGTTTTTAATTTTAAATATATATTATGACAGGTTTAAATTTTATCGGAGCAGGATTAGTAGTAATTGGAGCAGGTATTGGTATCGGTCAAATTGGTGGAAAAGCAATGGAAGCTATTGCTCGTCAACCAGAAGCGACAGGAAAGATCCAAACAGCGATGCTTATTGCAGCGGCTTTAATTGAAGGTATTGGATTTGCTGCATTATTTGCAGTATAAGCTAACATTTTTAAAGTAATAGGTCATAGCGGTTGGCTATGACCTACTACTTAAATTAAACAAAAAATATTTAAAACAGTATACATTAGATATTATGGAAAAATTAATCGAAGACTTTTCTATTGGATTATTTTTTTGGCAGCTAATCCCTTTTGCAGGATTAATCCTTTTATTAAAAAGGTTTGCTTGGAAACCAATCTTAGGCGCAGTCAATGAAAGAGAAGAAGGAATCAAGAGTGCATTAGCATCTGCTGAAGAAGCTAAGAAAGAAATGCAAAACTTAAATGCTAGCAACGAACAATTATTGAAAGACGCTAGAATAGAAAGAGATGCATTGATGAAAGATGCGCGTGTGATTAAAGAGAAAATGATTTCTGACGCAAAAGAGGAAGCAAAAGATGTGACGTCTAAATTAATCGAAAACGCACTAGTTTCAATCGAGCAAGAAAAGCAAGCTGCTATTGCAGAATTGAAAAAGCAAGTTGCTGAATTGTCAATTGGGATTGCAGAAACAGTCATTAAAAAAGAATTAGCTTCTAGAGATGATCAGCTAAAATTAGTTGAAAGCATTTTAGAAGGAGTTACGTTAAAGTAAGAGCATGAAAGACGCAAGACCCGCATTACGTTACGCAAAAGCAATTCTTAATTTAGCCAAAGACAGAAAGGTTGAAACAGAAGTGAATGCTGATCTGCAGTTGATTGCATCAACAATTTCTGAGAATGCTGATTTAATGGCAATGTTAAACAGTCCGGTAATAAAAGCATCTGATAAGAAGAATGTTTTGAACGAATTATTTACAGGGAAAACGAATAGTATTTCTATAGGATTGTTCAATTTATTAGAAGAGAATAAAAGAATGAATATGTTATTGACTATTGCAAAGCAATATTCAATTATTTATGATCATTATAAACGTATTCAAGTAGCAAAAGTTACTACAGCTGTACCTTTAACAAAAGAATTAGAAACAAAAATAATGACTAAAATTGTTGAATTAACAGGCAACAAAGCGAGTCTTGAAAATATTGTAAATCCAACTATTTTAGGTGGATTTGTATTACGGGTTGGAGATGTGCAATATGATGCAAGTATCTCAAACCATTTAAATGAATTAAGAAAGGAATTTGACAACAGTCATTATATTCCAAAAATTTAATTATACATCAAATAATAAAAGATGGCAGCAATTAAACCCGCTGAAGTTTCAGCAATTTTAAAGCAACAATTAACAAATTTTGATGCAACTGCATCATTAAGTGAAGTAGGTACCGTTTTACAAGTAGGTGATGGTATTGCTCGTGTGTACGGATTGGCGAATGTGCAATACGGAGAGTTAGTTGAGTTTGAAGACGGATTAGAAGGTATCGTATTGAACCTTGAAGAAGACAATGTCGGAGTTGTATTATTAGGAGCTTCTACTTCTATTAAAGAAGGATCAACAGTAAAACGTACTGAAAGAATTGCTTCTTTAAGAACTGGAGAAGGTATGGTTGGACGGGTAGTTGATACTTTAGGGAATCCAATTGATGGAAAAGGACCTATAGAAGGGAAAACATATGAGATGCCTTTAGAGCGTAGAGCGCCTGGAGTTATCTTCCGTGAGCCTGTAACAGAACCTTTACAAACAGGTATTAAGGCTATTGACGCTATGATTCCTGTAGGAAGAGGGCAAAGAGAG
>JAESUF010000378.1 GCA_016763215.1 Flavobacteriaceae bacterium | reverse complement strand
CTATGAAAACAACGATACTTTTACAGCAACGGGATTAGACCCTAACAATTTTGATGGAACCGATGAACCTGATTATAGAGATACCGATGCTGACAATGATGGAACTACAGATGCTGATGAGAGTGGAATTACACTCAATCCAGGATCTATAGGAACGGACTCTGATGGAGATGGACTTGATGATATCTATGAAGGTTCGGATTCAACTCCAGGGGAAACTTATGATGTAAATGACGAAATAAATACACCTGTAAGTAACTTACTAGATGCCGATTCTGATGCCGCTACTACGGGTGATGTAGATTATAGAGATACTGCTTCCGTTCCTGATACTGATGGAGATGGAGTAACCGATGATATTGATATTGATGATGACAACGATGGTATTCTAGACATCAATGAAGATGCTCTTGCAGATGGAGATTCCGATGGAATCATCAACTCTTTAGACATCGATTCTGATGACGATGGAATTCCTGATAATGTAGAAGCACAGTTAACTATTGGATACATTGCTCCTTCTGGTTCTGGTGCTGGAATCACAGATATAGATGGTGATGGTCTCGATGATTTCTATGATAGTGATACAGGAGATATATCTACCGGTGCCTCTATTGGACTTATTGCTGTAAACACTGATAATATTACTGGAAACAATACTGATGCAACACTCGATTATTTAGATACTGACTCTGATGGAGATGGAATTCTTGATATTAACGAGAATGGAAATGCAAGTGCTCTTTCTGGAACAGATACTGATAATGATGGACTAGATGATGCTTTTGAAGGAGTCTTAACAGACAATGATGTGAATGATGACATCGATACCCCTTCTACCGATCTTCCTGATATCGATTCGGATGTAAACACGGCTGATGGTGCACAACCTAATGCTGCTGAATACAACGATGTCGATTATCGTGATATTGATGATGATAGAGCCCCGCCTTCTGTGGCTGGAAATATCCTTTGGCTTCGTGCTGATATCGGAGTAACAGGAGTTAGTGTGGTAACCAACTGGGCCGACCAATCTGGTAGTGGCTTCAATGCTACCAATACAGGGAATGGTCCTGAAAAACTAGGCGATGGTGTCGCTTTTGACGGAGTAAACTTTAACCCTACTCTAGAATTTATTGAAGCTTCTTCTGAAGATTTAGAAATTGGAGGAACAGGTATTTTAGGAACTTCTGTCAGTTATGATCATCTTTGGATCTATGGTGTAAGTTCTTCTACTCCGGCAACCAATGCTTCCTTTATTATTGGGAATAATGTTACTGGAGGAAGTGTACACTTACAAGCTCCTACAACAGGAAGTTTGTTATCCTATCAAACATCTACAGGAACAACCTTAACCAATGCTTGGGGTGGTACGACCAATACATTTAATCTTTGGAATGGTGGTTCTAGTTCTGGAACGACAACTCCTTCGGGAACCAACAAAGCGATCTATAGAGATGGATTGGAACTAAACACCAACAACACTGGAGGTTCTTCTACCTTTACCTCTAACGGATCTAGTCTGTTTATTGGTGCTGATGGTGGGGGTGGTAATTTCTTTAATGGTCAAATTGCTGAAGTGATGGTATTCAATACCGCACCTTCCTCTGCACGTCAACAACAAATACAATCATACCTTGCAATCAAGTATGGGATTACACTAGACAATACCGATAACGATGCAACCATTGCCGAAGGTGATTATGTCTTAGAAGATCTTTCTACCATTGTATGGGATGAGTCTGCTAATAGTACCTACCACAATGATGTGGCTGGGATTGGACGTGATGACGCCATGTTCTTACATCAAAAACAATCAAGAGCTATCAATACAGCAACTTCTGCTGTAACGATTGGTCTGGGTGCTGTTGCGCCAAACAATGCAAGTAATAGCAATACCATTACCACCGATGAATCTTTCTTAATGTGGGGGCATAATGGGGTAACGCTAAACAATACAAATACTTCTGGTGTTACATTGCTTTGTGAAACTGAATTACAACTCGATAGAGAATGGAAAATAGTGGAAACTGGAACTGTTGGTAGAGTCGAAGTTACAGCAGTACAAGCAACCATTGATGCTGCACTTACAACTCCAAGTTCAGAAATCATTGTTTTAAAAATAGCAGATGATGCTGATTTTACAATCAATGTAAAACACATTCCTGTTACAACCAGAACCATCAATGGAGTGGCTCATTATGTGGCTACTTTTGATTTTGAGGGAACTAAATATTTTACCTACTCTGAGGTGTTGGGAATCTTCTGGAATGGGGATACTGCAACTACAGGAAGTCTTAACTGGACAGGAGGAGCTGGAACCAATGATGCTCCGGCTATAGATGCTATCGCAGCAGGAATTGATGGGGGTAAAGTATTGGTAATCGATGCAGAAACTTCTGTAAACAATCCAACCATGATCACCAGTGCTAATGTAGGGTGCTTGTGGGTAAAAGCGAATTCTAAGCTCGTTGTAAGCAATGATCTATTTATTGAGTTTGATGGGGAGTTTATCTTAGATGGTGAGATTCGACTCATTGGAGATGCGCAATTAGTACAATCCCATACAGGACTTTCTAATGTAACTGGAAGTGGAGTCATCTATAGAGACCAAGCGAGTAATACTCCTAGTGTATATAGGTACAATTACTGGTCGTCTCCTGTAGTAACTGCTTTAGGAAACACATCCTATACAACGGCTACCGTAATGTTTGATGGAACTACACCTACTTCTGAGAATTCTTCCACACAAGCAATCAACTGGCAAAACTATAATGGAACTGTTTCTTCTCTTAACAGTGCTCCTACAGATCCTATTACCATAGCAACATGGTGGATTTACTCCTACTTTAATGGAGTAGACAGAAATGACTGGGTACAAAAATTAAGTACTGGGACAACCAATATCGGTGAAGGATTTATTATGAAAAGTACGGGAAGAACTCCTCAGAACTTTACATTTATGGGATCTCCTAATGATGGAACGATTACAAAAACATTAACACCGGGAACAGCATCGCTTTTAGGGAATCCATACCCGAGTGTGATCGATGCTGCGCAATTTATCGCTGATAATGATGCCATTATAGATGGAACATTGTACTTCTGGGAACATCAAGGCGAGAGTTCTACCACTACGCAAGTAGAAGGACATGCTCGTTTTGGATATATTGGAGGGTATTCGCAACGGAACTCTGCCATGGGAGTCGCTGCAAATTCTGTTACAGATGAAACTGCTGGACTTGGTGAGGGAACCTATACCGCTCCTCCTCAATTTATTGCTGTCGGACAAGGGTTCTTTGCTTCTGTTCCTGCCAATAAAGGAGGGGCATTAACCTTTCAAAACTCTCAAAGAACTGCTAGTACAAACAGTGTATTCTTTGAATCTGTACCTGAAGAACTTCCGAACTTTAAAATTGGAATGGACTATATCAATGATACCAATGCAGAAATTCACAGGCAGTTAGGAATCAATTTTAAGGAAGGGAACGACTTTGATTATGAAAGTGGATTTGATAGTCAAGTCTTTGATTTACAACCTACAGATATGTTCTGGAATTTTGACCAGGTTGAATCCAATCTTGTTATTGCTGGGGTGGGTGCTTTAAGCGCTGAACTACAAGTACCTCTTGGATTTAATGTGGATTCTGACTTCCCGATCAAAGTAATGTTGGATGAAGTAGAAAATATGGATGGATATACCATCTATTTGGGTGATTTAGTAACGGGACTGCTGTACAACCTTGAAGACCCGGTAGAATTAAATCTTCCTAGAGGAGCCTATACCAACAGATTTATAATTCTTTTTGGTGGGACAGCTTTAAGTACAGATGACAATCCATTATTCCAAGGTCTCAATGTGTTTATGAACAATACTACCGACCAGATTATCATTAGAAATAACAACGGAAGCACCATTAAAAAAGTAGAAGTATTTAACATTCTTGGTCAACAGATAAAAATCTGGAAATCATTTACAAACACCAATCAAGAACAGCTTTACTTTAATCCGCCAACAGCGCTTTATATTGTAAAAGTAACCACTGAGAAAGGGGAAACTTCTAAAAAAATAATTGTTGATTGATTGTAAAAATCAATGTAATTTTTTCATAAAAAAAACGCACTAATTATAGTGCGTTTTTTTTATTCCTATAGAATTCATTACCAAAAAATAATATTGGCTGTTTGCTAATCAGGGATTAAAAACTTATATTCGTTAGATATGTATTTTAGGGGTAAAATGATATTAAATGAAAATTACAGAAAAAAAAACTCAAAAAAAGAGGGCGAGTTCGGCCTAATCCACTTAGTTTCAAGTACATTCAATTCTCCATTCTGCTTATACTTTTTTCGCTACTATCTGTAGAAAATTCACAAGCACAATCCATTCCAGGATCTGGAACTTCAGCAGCTGTTTGTAACGACTGTGTTCCTACAGGATGGATAGATAATGGAGGTACTCCTGATATCTCTGACAGAAATACAGCTTCTGCTTTAATAAATCCTGGAGGTCAACTAGGAGCAAGTGCCTCTTGGGCAAATGCCCCTCTTCCACTACCTCCTACTGGAGATGTTCGTTGGATTACCCTTCGTGACGTAGGTCCTGATTTCCCAGAGGAATCTGTATCAGCAGTGATGACAGGATTGGTTTCTGGTCAATTATATATCTTAAAAATTAACACGATGTCATCTATCAGTAATCAAGATGGAGGGCCTAGTGGAGATCAATTTTATGGGGGTACATATATGGACCAGTTTGATTATGAAGTAGATGGAAACCCAAGACAATCACTAACAATTTTAACACAAGAAAGCTGGAGTGAAAATTCATTCGTTTTTGTTGCAAACCCAAATGGATCAGGAGAGTCTACCGTAACATTTTATCCAAGGAGAGACGGAGCTTTTGCCTCTGGAAATAATGGGTCGGCATTAGAGGTCGTAAATTTATCTGTAGATTCAATAAACGCCTTACAAGTACTAGATACTGATGGAGATGGTATTCCAGATTCAATTGATATTGATGATGATAATGATGGTATTTTAGATACTGAAGAATACGGAATTGCAGCCAACCCGAACGATGATGCGGATGGTGATTTAATTCCAAATTATTTAGATACAGATTTTGGAGGGCCTGATGCAGACACAAATGGAGTCCCGGATGCTTTTGACTTTGATGGTGATGGTATTCCGAATCACTTAGATCTAGATTCTGATAATGACGGGATTTTGGATAATATCGAATCACAAACCGGTGCTGGGTTTACTCCTTTTAATGCAACTGATACAGACAATGATGGTTTGGCTGATGTTTATGATGCAACACCTACTACTGGATCAGCTGGATCCATTGGAATCATTCCTAATGTCTTTGATTCTGGACAAGCAAATGACGATACAACTCCAGATTACTTAGATATCGATACAGATGATGATGGAATTCCAGATAATGTAGAAGCACAAACAACTTTGGGGTATACAGCTCCAACAGGGAATGTAGGTTTAAACGGTGTGGATTCTTCTTATGAAAATGTAGACACCTATACACCTACTGGTATAACAATCGTAAATACTGATATTACAGATCTCCCCGATTATAGAGATACTGACTCTGACAATGACGGTATTACCGATATCAATGAAAATGGAGAAGGGAATGTCTTAAGTGGTTCAGATACAGATGGTGATGGATTGGATAATAATTTTGACGCTGATAATACTAATTATGATGTAAATGACGACATCAATACTCCTTCAACAGACCTTCCTGACGTAGATATAGACGTAAATACAGGTGGAGATGTAGATTTTAGAGATGATGTTACAGGATTGGATTCTGATGGTGATAAAATTCCTGATGCCATAGATATCGATGATGATGATGATGGGATCATCGATACTGAAGAATGCAGCAATGCAATTTTCCCTGCAGGAGGGGCCAATGCCATTACAGTTGATGTTGGTGTTGCGCAGAAACCGAAATTTTAGATGGAATTCAAAATGGTGGTGATGGTGCTAGAATGAATAACACCAATGATGTTCTTGTAGTACAATTAAGAGCAAGTGATGCTATTGTGCCTGCAGGTACAGTAGTAACAATTACATCAACAGCGTCTAATACTTCCGATAAACAATTGCTTTTTCAACAATCTGATGCAGCTGGTAATAACACCTCAAATGATTGGAATGTAACCTACAATATGGGACCCGCTGGAGATCAGGATTTTACAGGAAGTGGAAATGGAAGCATACATACGGTTACCTATACCTTAGCAACGGATGCAACACACATTAGAATCTCTATGCCTGCAAGGTCTGGAGGTAGAATTAATCTGGATTATTTAGAATATGCCTCTTTTAATGTCTGTACTTCTATAGATACAGATGGTGATGGAATTACGGACGATTTGGATATCGACTCTGATAATGATGGAATTATTGACAATTATGAAGCTCAATCTACTGCAGGGTACATCCCTAAATCAGGGAATGATATAGATGGTG
>JAESUF010000377.1 GCA_016763215.1 Flavobacteriaceae bacterium | reverse complement strand
TTTGTTCTTCACTGTAAGAATTAACGTAGCTCTATCATCAAATTGATAATTCTCATCAACATAAAAAGCGCCAATTTTAATAACTTGATTTGCATTATATATAGACCTCGTATCTACACTTAAACGCTCTCTAACCTTCTTAGAGGAGGCATATTGAATAAGATTTCCAAGAAACTCATCAAAATTTTGAAAGGAAGTTTGATTCAAATAACTAGCTGCTCTCCATTTCCACACTCCTTCTCCAAAGAGAAAAATTCCTTTGTGATTGTTGTTATTGAATGTTGCCAACAAAGGCTGTTGAGAAGAAAAGCCATTGATACTTTGATACAATAGTATTTGATGAGCTGCATTAATTGAAACTTCCCCAAATCGGTCAGCAAGAGGTGGGAAATTTTGAAAACCAATGTCTTTCTGCGCAAATGTTAGAAATCCCGCATTGTAATTCGCAGTATAGTTTTCAGTTTGAGAAAGGCTGTTTTTCTTCACACCAATATTCTGGTTGTTTAAAAAATTCCAATCTGTTTGTGATCCGCTAACAACAAAATAATTTATTTTTTTTGAAAAAATTTGTTGAAAAATATTTTTAAACTGATTGTTCGGCTGATATAGTATAATTAATTGAAAATCATCTAATTGAATAGTACTATCTGATATTAATTTTATTGTTGTTTTTCGTTGACGATCACTTTCTATGGATTTTTTTAAAGCACCTAAATCTGGATGATAGATAGAGCTAAGAATTAATATCTGACTTTGTTTGTTGATGACTTCTACTGAAAAGTTTCTCGTATTATTATTAATATTTTTCTCTCCTTCTAAATATTGAATTTTCGCTTTGTAAAAATTTGCCCCTTCTTTATTCGCTTTAATTGTTGTTCGGACTGTCTCCGTCGTTTTATCAGAATTAAAATTGATTTGCTTACTAAAAATAACTCGTCCTCTATTTTCTATCGTGTACCGAACCTTCGCAGGGCTATTCCCCTCATAAAGCAGCAAGGATTCTACAGGAAACTGATTGTTAATAAAACTATATCGATTTACATTCAATTGTACAATACTAAGATCCATATACTTCGTCGTATCACCAATAACTATAGGATATATTGGGCTATTTAAAGAAGTATATTCATAATCACTTCCAACGGTTTGATTCCCATCAGAAACCAAAACAATCGCATTGTTCTCTTTTTTATGAATACTCTTAATTGTTTTTAATGCATTCGAAATGTTTGTCTGAGGTTCATTAAAATTAAGACTATCATTCAATTGAAATTCATTTCCAAAAGAATAGTAATTCACATCAAAACGTTTGTTTAATTCGGTGTTCCCTTTCCATTTAGTAACAAGATCAGAGACAATACTGTCTTGTTTAAAGAAGTGGGTAGATAATGAGTTGTCTATTAAAAAGGATAACTTGGGTTTTATGTTGACTAAAGATTTCTTCTCAATGCTAGGATTTATTAAGAGTAGTAAGAGTAAAAAGAACACAGAAGCTCTGAGTGCAAAAAGGAAAAATTGAACCTTCCCTGTATCTTTTGACTTATAATAATATTGAAAATAGGCAATTGATATGCTTATTATAAGCGAAATGATGATGTATATAATTGTGGAAACTTCCAAAAATAATATTTAAAGTGAGTTATAAAAGAACCGTCAAGTTAACGTTACTTCCTATGTCTGGTCGAGCGCAGTCGAGACCTATTCATCCTATCTACATGTTTAGTGACCTCTTGCAAACTGCGTTTTTATTTTCAAATCAAAAATATATTTTAATTCTAAATAATGCTCGAGGAGACATTTACGAGTAAATTACGAACTACTAATTATAGCTTATAATGTATTCTAGCGAAAGATAGAAAGAACTCTGTTAAAAAAGAAAAACCTAAGCCTTAAATAAAGCTTGGGTTTCTATATATTTATGTTAATCTTTTCTTAAGTCAACATACCACGATCTATATCTATCATGCATTTAGTGCTATAATTAATAGATCATCATAATTAGATTCAGTAATTTAAAAACCTCCTGAGCCTCCAAAACCTCCTCCTGGGCCTTCTAAATTCCCTTCACATTCTAATGGGTCTGTAATTGGGTAGATAACCATATTAAAAGTTTGGATACAAAGACCTTCTATTACTGTTGCAGTTAACGTAAAAGGAAGTCCTGTAGTAGGTTTCACTTGTACTTCATATTTTCCAGATTGTGCAAGAATAATTCCATAGTCTACAGACCAAGTAACATTGCTGCTATTGCCATTATACAAGAGAGCGTACCTTCCGTGAGGATGGTTTGATGGG
Source organism: Flavobacteriaceae bacterium (assembly GCA_016763215.1). Next base: position 2,106 of record JAESUF010000377.1, on the reverse strand, counting down.
TAACATGGTTTAATATGTTCTTCTATAGTTGCTGTAATATTACACCCATTACAAGGAGTAATTACTTGAGTAAAAGTTTCAGTACAGTTTCCTTCAGTAACCGTTGCTGTTAAAGTAAATGATGAGAAGTTATTCGCTCTCACGATTACTTCATTCTTACCAGATTGAGAAAGGATAGTTCCATTACCATTATTAACAGACCAAATAACATTGCTACTATTTCCACTATATGTTAATGAAAACTTACCGTTTGGAGAAGGGTAGCATGCTGGGATTACTTCATTAATACTGGCTGTAATATCACAACCACCACCACCTCCACAGGCTCCTAATACTTCAATAGTACTACAAATAATATTAGCATCAGTGACAACTACCTTTATTGATCCTCCAGTATAACTTGGACCGTATAGGACTGTGACGTTTTGATTTGTGGTTGAAGATGTAATTGAAATATCTCCAGATTGAACAGTCCATTGATAGGTTGGATTCGTGAATTCTTCACTCTCAGCAGAATACGTTTCTGAAACTCCAGGGCAGTTGCCTACATTAGAGATTGAAATAATACCGCATTCAGTTGGCACTCTTCCATCTGGAGATTCAACCTTGTTTTCCAGCGCGTTTTGTTGTTGTAATATTAATTCATCTTCAGAACAAGAAGACAGAATTAATAAAAATAATAAAACGGGGATTTTGAATAATTTTTTCATAAAAAATATTTAAGGGTTAGGGGTTGAATTTAAAGTTAAATTCATAAAAACCTGTAAATAAAACTTACGAATAAAAAAAAACAGGTAGTTATACCTGTCTGTTTATTTATATAATATCCCTTTATTTTTTAAGTCAACATCCCGCCATCTACACTCAAGGTTTGTCCAGTAATATAACTACTCATATCAGATGCTAAAAACACACAGGCATTGGCAATATCTTCTGGCTTCCCTCCTCCTTTTAAAGGAATGGCATCTCTCCAACTTTGTACTGTTGCTGGATCTAATTTTCCAGTCATTTCCGTTTCTATAAAACCAGGTGCAATCACATTACTTCGAATATTTCTTGACCCTAATTCTAAGGCTACAGATTTAGAAAAACCAATAATTCCTGATTTTGAAGCTGCATAATTAGATTGCCCTGCATTTCCTTTCAGTCCAACAACAGAGCTCATATTTATAATAGAACCCGCACGCTGCTTCATCATCGGTCTAATCACAGCTTTCGTTAAATTGAAAACAGATTTTAAATTCACTTCAATGACTTTATCAAAATCATCTTCAGAAATTCTCATCAACAGATTATCTTTGGTAATTCCTGCATTATTTACGAGTATATCAATGCTTCCAAATTCAGCAAGCACTTCTTTTGCTAACTCTTGAGCTGATTCAAACTCAGCTGCATTTGATTGATATCCTTTTGCTTTGATTCCTAAAGAGTTTAATTCAGTTTCTAAAGCATTAGCAGCATCTACTGAAGAACTATAGGTAAAAGCAACATTAGCTCCTTGTTTTGCAAATTCAACTGCGATTCCTCTACCAATTCCACGAGTAGCTCCCGTAATAATTGCTGTTTTATTTTCTAGTAATTTCATAATCTTCTTAGTTAGTTGATTGTCAAATATAATTTTTCTTTTCTAAACAAAAATTCCCGTAAAGATCACGGGAATTATTTTGGATGTCATTGCGAATAAAATGAAGCAATCTCATCATTCTTAAAAAGATTACTTCTCACGCACAGCGCAATCGTAATGACGTAATTTTTAGTTTAAAACGCTCGCAATCATTTCTCCAATTTTTGCTGGAGAGTCAACCACATGAATTCCATTTTCTGCAAGAATCTTCATTTTTGCTTGTGCCGTATCATCATCTCCACCAACAATAGCACCAGCATGTCCCATAGTTCTTCCAGCTGGAGCAGTTTGTCCTGCTATAAAACCTACAACAGGCTTTCTATTTCCATCAGCTTTGATCCATTTTGCAGCTTCTGCTTCTAATTGACCTCCAATTTCACCAATCATAACAATAGCTTCAGTTTCGTCATCATTCATTAATAATTCAACAGCTTCTTTAGTGGTTGTTCCAATAATTGGATCTCCACCAATACCAATAGCCG
>JAESUF010000376.1 GCA_016763215.1 Flavobacteriaceae bacterium | reverse complement strand
TAATGATGTTAAAGCAAGTTCTATTTGATTTGACCTTTTTTAGACAAATAATAAATTAGTAACGACCAAATAAGTAACGTACGCTAACGAATGGTTCAGCTAAAAAATTACGGACTGTATGATTCCCTTCTCTCTAAGTATTCTTTTTCAAAAATACTTGATTTTTTAGTATAAAAAATAAGGAGTTACACCGAATTTAAAAGGAGGAATACCCTAAAAAGGTGAGTCTTTTTCTACTAGGTATATATACTTGTTTTTCCAAACAAGTAAAAACACTCTCTACATCCTTTGCTAATAATGACAACCTTTAAGGATTGATTAAATAGATTAACCATACCTCTATATTTTAAACAACCAACTTATGAAACTAACACATCGTTATTTGATACTACTGTTTGGTATCATTTTCATGTATGCTTGTTCTTCAGAAAAAAAAGAAGGATATATTGCAAAAACGACAAAAGGTACGTCCGAAAATCCTGATATTATTATCAGTCCGAACATTCCTACAACTATTACAGTAACTGGAGAAGGGAATCCTACATTAGAATCTTTACAACACGATTTTGATGTATTATCATGGCAATCATTTATTGCTTTAAACTGGCCTGCAAATGCAGATGGCACACCTAAAGAAAATGTCACTTTCGGTGAAAACGAATCGGGACTAACAGTCTGGCAAGCATGGAAAAGTAGTCGTGAAATTTTCTTGCCAACCGGACAAAAACCCAATGCTTGGGGCGAAGTTGAAAACATCCCGATTGTTTGTGACAACATTAGCGAAGAGGATCTTAAAAAAGGAATCATCACATTAACACAAGTTGGAAAGACACCCAATGTTTTGGACGAAAGTGGAGAACCCTTTCAAACAGGTCCCTTAATTGACCAAAATGGAAACTACACTAGGTATGAGATTTTAACCAACAAAGTCATGTTTGATTATATTGTAGATAACAAACTCTACAATCAAGAAGGGCAAAAAGCCTTTAAAAAAGATGCAAACTTTCCTTTTAGTAATCCAAATACGGGTAAAGAAGGTGCTATTATGGTGAAAGCTGCTTGGATAAAAATGGAAGGCAAATATGACGCTAGTAAATTCCATACAGCTTATGCATTAGTGTATGACAATCCGCATGAACAAGCAGGGGTAAAACCAGCATGCTCACTTGTAAAAGTTGGATTGGTTGGATTCCATATTGCCCATAAAACAAAAGGAGATGTACAATGGGTTTGGTCTACGTTTGAACATGTAGCAAATGCACCAATTAAAGGGAAAGCGCTAAATCGTGATTTTTACAACTTCCACGATCCAAAAAGCACTTATCCTATTAATGAACCGCCTGCAAGACCTTGGAACCCATCGAATGTAGGTACTACACCAACCAAAGTGGAACGTGTAATTCCTATTGATAATGATGTAAAAAAGTTGAATACAAAATATCAAGTGGCTTTAGACAAAATGTTTAAAGGCTCCGTTTGGGCAAACTATGAACTGATTAGTACACAATGGCCAACAAAGCCACTAAGTGTCTCGGATCAAACAGGAAGACCAGCCCCAACATTCTTAGCCAATGCTACTTTAGAAACCTATATACAAGGAAAGGTACAGCAGACTTCAAGTAACTGTATCGCTTGTCATAACAATGCTTCCATGACCAATGGAAGGTTCTCAGATTTTACTTATTTATTACAACGAGCAGAAAAAGAAAAAAAATAGACATGGAACAACAAATGATAAATTTCGTCGGTCTTAGTGCAGTATTAACTGGATTTACAGCAAAAACGATTGCTCCAAAAATAGACCCAATAAACATTAAAATTGAATATTATGCCAAATTTCAAACTGAAATTGGAACTAATTTATTCACGCAAATACTATCAGACTTTCAAACACTTAATATTCCGCCTGAGATTGGTCAAACTCAAGAAGAAAGAAACCAACTAATTGGAAAAGATATGTTAGCCTATTCAAAAGGATCTGCCTATATAATGGCATGTAGGAAATTAATTTTCTTATGGTATTCTGGAGCATGGCCTTCAATTATTCCTGCAACTGATTGTACTCCAGAATCCACTTCTAGTATTTTACTATCTTCTAAAAGTTACACGTCTGGATTGGTATGGCAGGTAATGCAATCGCACCCCATGGGAGATTCTAATTATAGATACGGTTATTGGGCAAATGAACCAGCAGATTTAAACGAATATACAGGTAATACGAACTAAAAAAGCAACAGAAATGTCAACAACAAACAAATATGATGTGATTATAGTAGGTTCAGGTATTGCTGGTGCTATCGTTGCATATAACTTAGGAAAAAAAGGAAAAAAAGTATTGATTCTAGAGGCTGGACCAAAAATTCCTACCGATAGAAGCAACTATATGAAAACATTTTTCAAAGCGAATGCGAAGACTCCAGAATCGCCTTACCCACCAACCACACAAAATCCTGCAGCTTCAACAGCTAATAATCCACTCGGGTTACCAGATCCAGGAAAAGAAAACACACCCAGATATACGGTTTTACAAATTGACTCTTGGAGAAAACCAAAGCAGTCTTATTTCGACTTTCAACAACAGCAAGCAAACTTACAAGGAGATAGTCCTAAAGCTAATTTTGCTTACGGTAGTTCTTATGAACGCATTGGAGGAGGAACTACCTGGCACTGGTCAGGGACTAGTTTACGATTTATCCCGAATGATTTTGTGTTAAAATCAAAATACGGAGTCGGTGTCGATTGGCCTGGAGGAAAAGACTTTTACAACAAATTGGTTCCTTATTATGAAAAAGCGACCAATGAAATAGGTGTCTCAGGAAGCAAAGAAAAAATGGATGCCTTGTATTCTCAATTTGATGACCAAAAAGTTTTTGGAGCTGATTATAACTATCCGATGCCAGAAATTGTTGAATCATTAGTTGATGTAGAATTTGCTGATAATGTAACATCTTTAACGATAGATGACGAACCTGTATATGTTACTCCTACTCCACAGGGAAAAAATTCTAGACCTGGTGAACGCCGTCAATGTGCAGGAAACACCAACTGTATTCCTATTTGTCCTATTCAAGCAAAATATGATGCAACAGTAACCATTGCGAGAGCTTTGCAAACAGGAAACGTTGATGTTTGGTATCAACATGTTGTAAGTAAGGTACTACTCGACCCTGAAACTGATGAAGTTAGTGGTGTAGAATATATTACATACGACACGCAAACTGGAGGAAAAACTGGTACAGGAACCGTGTCAGCTAAAAAGTATGTGATGGCTGCACATGCCATTGAAACGCCAAAATTATTATTGATGTCTAAAAGTGATAAATTCCCGAATGGAGTTGCTAATAGCAGTGGTCAAGTTGGGAAAAACTTAATGGATCATATTATGTATTTGGCTTGGGGGTTGGCTAAAAGCCCTGTATATCCTTATAGAGGCCCATTATCTACTTCAGGAATAGAATCGATAAGAGATGGTGCTTTCCGTAAAGACAGAGCCGCATATCGTATTGAAATTGGAAATGAAGGATGGCAATGGGCTACTGGAGATCCTTTTACATCCTTAGCGGATTATGTTTTCGGACAAAACAATACACAAACAAATGGTCCTGGTACAAATGGTCAAGGGAAAGCATTAAAAGTGAACCCAGATTTGCCCGACAATAGCAAACTATTTGGAAAAGAATTGGTAGACAATCTAAATCATATTTACACAAGACAAATTCGATTGGGGTATTTAATTGAACAATTACCTTATGAAGGAAATTCAGTAGAATTGTCTGAAACATTAACAGACAACTTAGGATTGCCTAGACCTAAAGTGAATTATCAAACTCCGGAAGATTATGTAAGAGATGCTTTTGTTTCGGCTAAAGAGGTATCTACCGAAATTTTTTAACACCATGGGAGCTACAGAATATACGCAAGATCCAGGAGAACCAGTTTTTTATAAAAATGAAGGACATTGTAAGAATTAACCTCAACCAACTTCCAATACAAAGGAGACAATTTTAAGTTTTATGGAGCTGGACATATTGTAGGAACCTACAGAATGGGTACTGAAAAAAGCAAC
>JAESUF010000375.1 GCA_016763215.1 Flavobacteriaceae bacterium | reverse complement strand
TCTGTATTTTATGTTTCTAGGAAAAAGATAGAATATTTGATTTATGGTATAAATAGTGTAATCTATAAGTCTACCAATTTGAATTTTAATAACCCTAGTTCAATTACTTATACAAACTTAACAGGTAATTTAAATGCCTATGATCCAGATGTTTTAAACAAAGCATTTATCAATGACATAGAAATAGATGATTTAAATGCGAATAAAGTATGGCTTGCCTTTGGGAATCTGGAAAAAGGAAAAAAAGTTTATTATTCATCTGATGGAGGAATAACTTGGGAGAATATTTCATCAAATTTACCCAATATTCCTACGAATACATTACAGTACGATTCTGTGAATAATACCTTGTATGTTGGAAACGATTATGGGGTTTATTATTATAATAATACTTCGAAGTTATGGGCAAGATATGGAGTTGATTTACCCGTTGCAATTGTGACCACCATCGCTATAGATAATGTAGCAAATGAGATTATAGCCTCAACTCATGGTAGAAGTGTATGGACTGCGCCGTTAATGTCTACTCCTTGTGGAAATACTATTGTTACAACATTTGAGACATGGTCTACAGACCGTGATATTTATGGCGATCTAATTATAAAAAGTGGAGGTTCTGTTCTACTCTCAAATGCTAGAATTAAAGCAAACAATATTATTATAGAAACAGGAGGAGCGTTAACAACTTCAAATGGAGAATTAACTTCTAACCATAACAATACATCGAGTACAAACTTAAATACAGATATTATGGTGGAAAGTAATGCAAATTTAAGTCTAACAAATAGTACTGTCAATAATTTTACTATAAATGTAAAAGATGGAGCAGTTATAACCTTGAAGATTAAAGGGGTTTTTCCTGGTTACGTAAATCTAAATCATTCAAAGATTAATGTTATGAATAATGCAACATACAATCAAACAGCAAACGTTACTGTTGCATTAAATGATTTAGAATCGACAATTAATTTTTTCGATAACTTTTTATTTGGTTATTTTATTTATGTAAATAAGGTAGATGCCGTAGCTTTTAGTGGATTAGGAAGTTTGAATATCATTAATTCTAGTACTATTTATGTACAAAATGAAAGTTTGACCAATGGAAATAAATATCGATTTGATTCAGATACATCTATTAGCACAGGAAATAGTGTTAATCCTGATCCACTTAGCCTAACAGGAGATTTTGACACTAACAATGCAAATGTTATTCTAAAGGCGAAGCAATCAATAACTTTAGACCCTGGAACCATTATAGAAACAGATTCATTCATTGCTTTTATAGATTCAGATGATTTGAGTAATTACAATAAGAATGTGATTACTGATATTGACAATACAAAAGACGGTATTCTGGAAATAAAATCTGTTAATGCAAAAGTTGTTGAATCAATAACTGTATTTCTAAACCCAACAAGAGACTATCTTAATATTCAATTAAAAGACGATACATTAAAGAATGTTGAAATTGTTATTCGTGATGTAAATGGACATATCATGCACAGATCTGTTATGACGGAAACTAGTAAAAGAGTAGATTTAACACGATATAAAAAAGGAATTTACTTCCTAGACTTTGTAAAAAACAAAAGAATTCTTTTTAAAAGAATTATCAAATTCTAAGTCATATATCATAATATTGGAATAATTAAAAAATACTATGCACGCATAGTATTTTTTAATTATTTGTAGTATCTTCGTAGCCATCAAATTAAAATATATTTTAAATGAAAATATTGGTATGTATCAGCCATGTGCCTGATACCACTTCAAAAATCAATTTTACAGAGAACGATACCAAATTCGATACAAATGGTGTACAGTTTGTAATTAACCCATATGATGAGTTTGTCTTAACGAGAGCTATGTGGTTTAAAGAGAAGCAAGGAGCTTCTGTAACGGTTGTAAATGTTGGGAATGCTACAACAGAATCTACTTTAAGAAAAGCATTGGCAATTGGAGCTGATGATGCTATTCGTGTAAATGCTGAAGCTGTAGATGGAATGTCTGTAGCAAAAGAATTGGCAGGAATTGTAAAAAATGGTGGATACGATTTAGTATTGGCTGGAAAAGAATCAAGTGACTATAATGGTCAGATGGTACCAGGAATGATAGCAGCACTTACAGAGTACAATTTTGTAAATGGATGTGTTGGAATGGAAGTAGAAGGAAGCAATGTAACAGCAACTAGAGAGATAGATGGAGGTAGTGAAGCGTTGGCAACAAGTTTACCATTGGTTGTAGCGGGTCAAAAAGGAATTGTTGAAGAATCAGATTTACGGATTCCAAACATGAGAGGAATTATGATGGCACGTAAAAAGCCACTAAATGTAATAGAGCCAACCAGTACTGAAAATGCAACGTCTTCTCAATCTTTTGAAAAGCCAGAGCCAAGAGGAGCTGTGAAATTAGTAGATGCTGATAATGTTGATGAATTAATCGACTTATTACACAACGAAGCAAAAGTGATTTAATAAAAACTAGTTATTGCGAATGAAATGAAGCAATCTCAAAAAACAGATTACTTCGTCATTTTTCCTCGTAATGACATAAAAATATAAAGACATGTCAGTTTTAGTATATGCAAGTTCTTCAGAAGGGAAATTTAAGAAGTCAGCTTTCGAAGTTGTTTCTTATGGAAAAAAAGTAGCAGAAGAATTAGCAACAAATGTAGTTGCCTTAACCATTAATGCAGCGGATGCTTCAGAATTACAAAATTACGGAGCCGAAACTATTGTAACAGTTAGTAATGACCAACTAGCAGTGTTTAATGCAAAAGGAGTTGCTTCAGTAATCAAACAAGTTGCAGAAGCGAAAGGAGCAAATGTTGTCATTATCGATTCTACAATTGATGGGTTGTACGTTGGGCCATTAGTATCAGTAGCATTAAATGCAGGATATGCATCCAATGTTGTTGCTGCACCAAGTAGTACAAGTCCATTTACAGTAAAAAGAAAAGCATTTTCAAATAAAGGCTTTAATAATACTGTCATTGCTACAGAAAATAAAGTTATTGGATTGGCAAAGAACTCATACGGAGTGCATGAGAATGCAGTCTCTGCGGCAACAGAAAGTTTTGATGCTGCATTATCTGATGCAGATTTTGGAGTAACATCTACCAGTATTGAAAAAGCAACAGGGAAAGTAACGATCGCTGATGCTGATATCGTTGTT
>JAESUF010000036.1 GCA_016763215.1 Flavobacteriaceae bacterium | reverse complement strand
TTAGCAAAGGCTCGATGATAGGAAAGTACTTGTTGGCACGTTTAATCATTAACAAACCATTGGATTGCCAATAGGTATTTACCAACAATTCACGATCCATTCGTTCTTTGATATCAAATCGATCGATAGGAACTTTTTCTCCAGCAAATGTTATCCCAGGAGGAATTTTTAATGCCTTGATTATATAGGTGTCGGCGGTATTTTTTTTAGGCCCTGCATCTGAAACATGAAGTGCATTAAAAAAAGAAAATGAAAGTAGTATAATTGATGAAATTGATAAGAAGCGAAGTGTTTTCTGCATTGAAGTCCCCTTTTAATTAGTAAAGCTTAAAATTAAGGAATTGTTAAGAAGGATTCAAGTTAAACTATTCCTAATTATTTGAGAAATTTTCTTAGCTTTTAAAAGAATCATTGTGTGTGTACCATTTTCTATGGAGATACAGTCGTTAATATATTTGATAGGGAACACGTGGTCTTCTGTACCATGAATATGAATAATGTTTTTTGGAGCTTCCTCTTGGTGCCAATGCAACACTTGATAGATAGCCCATTTCATATACTCTGCGTTCCGTACAGAGAGGTACATTTTATAAAGATCAGCTCTTTTCTTCAAGAAATCTCCTAAGAAATACTTTGTATAAGCTTCCAGATTCTCCGTAATCTTTGTTGGAAACAATTTATAAACTTTAGTCGTTTGTATGATTTTTAGACGATTGGGGAATTCATGACTTGATTTTATACAAGAAATAAGTATGATTTTTTCAACAGAAATTAATTTACTCATCTCCTGAACTAAAATTCCGCCAAAAGAAACACCTAATAAAATTGGATTTTCATGTGTTATTTCTTCACACATTCTTTTCGCATAGGCTTCAATAGATTCATTTATTGATAAGGGAATTTTCCATTCTAATAAATGAATTTCAAAAGATTCTTTTGGTAATGAAATATGTTCAAATATTTTTGGACTCGCTCCTAAACCTGGAAAGAAGTATATGTGTTTTTTAGCCATCATTCTAGGTACTTATGATCGTATAATAGGTCTTCAATAAATACATAGATTGCAGTAAGTTTTTTAGGAGCATCCTTCCAAAGTCGGACTGTAACATTTTTCCCTTTATAAGAAATTATGGTTTCTGCAAAGTCTTTTGTGCCACTAGTGGTATATCTATTCTTAAACCTAGAAAAGTTAGATGCTTCTAGAATACTGGTAAGTTTTGTAAACAGACTTGCTGATAATTTTAGTCTATGAACCCCCATGATATTAGTAAACTGAATCCCTTTATAAGTTAAAACACTGTCCTTTGAGATATTTACTTCAAATACAGGGCAATCACCCGAACAAGGATTTCTTTTTAAACGAAGAAGTGTATTGTCTACTTTTTTGACTTTTTTCACTTTCTTTTCGACAACAATTTCTTTAGGTGCTTCTTTTTTGATGATGTTTTCTTTTTTCTTTTCTGGAGAATCACAACTTAAAATAATAATTGTGAGGCATAGGAGTAAGAAGCTTTTTTTCATAGTGTGTTGTTTAAATCGTTGCAGTTTGTTTCACAAAATCAAAACGAACCGAACCATCCTCGTCTATTTTTGTTAAGGTTATTTCGTGTAATGTATTGACTAATTCTGGATTCCAAGGTGTTTTTACTTTAACGTAGTTTTCGGTAAACCCATGTATGTATCCTTCTTTGTTTTGACTTTCAAATAAAACCGTTGAGGTATTCCCTAACTGTGTCTCATAAAACGCTCTACGTTTCTTTACAGACAACCCGCGTAACATTTTACTGCGTTTTGAACGGACATTCTTAGGAACCACGCCTTCTAGTAAAACGGCTTCAGTATTTGGCCTTTCAGAATAGGTGAAAACATGTAAGTACGAAATATCTAAATCATTCAAGTAATTATACGTTTCTAAGAAGTGTTCGTCTGTTTCACCTGGAAAACCAACAATTACGTCAACGCCAATACATGCATTAGGCATGACTTCTTTAATTTTTAAAACTCTATTTGTATAGGTGTTTTTCAAATAACGACGCTTCATTTTTTTTAGTAAATCATCGCTACCACTTTGTAATGGAATGTGAAAATGTGGAACGAAGGTATCTGAGTTTGAAACAAACTCAATAGTTTCATCTTTCAAAAGATTAGGTTCTATGGAAGAGATACGTAAACGGTGAATTCCATCTACAGTATCTAATTCTTTTACCAATTCTAAAAATGTATGTTCGTGTGTTTTATTACCAAACTCACCCTTGCCATAGTCGCCAATATTCACACCTGTCAACACAATTTCTTTGATTCCTTTTTCAGAAATCTCTTTGGCATTTCTCAATACATTTTCTACAGTATCACTTCTAGAAATCCCTCTTGCCAAAGGAATTGTACAATAGGTGCATTTATAATCACAGCCGTCCTGAACTTTTAAGAAAGCTCTGGTACGATCTCCAATAGAGTAGGAGCTTACATAGAAATCTGCTTCAGAAATTTCACATGAATGGACTTCACCAATGTCATTTTTTGTCAAGTCATTGATATAGCTAGTCACATTAAATTTTTCTGTAGCTCCCAAAACTAAATCCACTCCATTAACATCAGCCAATTCTTCTGGCTTTAATTGCGCATAACATCCAATAGCAATTAAAAAGGCGTCCTCATTTTTTTTCAACGCATTTTTTACGATAGACTTAAATCGTTTATCCGCATTATCAGTTACAGAACAAGTATTAATTACGTATACATCTGCCTTTTCTTGAAAGTCAACACGATCAAAACCCTCACTCACAAAACTACGAGCTATTGTAGATGTTTCGGAGAAGTTTAGTTTACATCCTAAGGTGTAAAATGCTACTTTTTTATCTGCATTCATTCTTGTACATTTAAAGGCGTACAAAGTTACGATAATTCTTAAAAGTTAGATGAGTAAAGAAATCATTTTTGAAACGGAACATTTGTTAGTTAGAAGACTTGTATTGAGTGATCTAACTCCTTTTCATGTAATGGAAAGCAATCCAAAAGTACTACAGTATGCTACGGGAGAAGTAAAGTCATTAGAAGCTCATGAAAAAGAATTAGAAGAATTGATAGTGAAGTACTCTATTCCTAGGAATGATTTTTGGATTTATGCAATTGAACGAAAATCGGATTTAAATTTTATTGGCACTATAGCTTTTGTAAAAGATAACAATGGTCATAACGAAATTGGATACCGATTTTTAGAGAAATACTGGAAGAATGGATATGGTACAGAAATTGTCAGAGGAATGGTTTTGTATTGTAAGGAGATGGGTTTGCGCAGTTTAATGGCGTATGTTGCCTATGAAAATATTGCTTCTGATAAAATTATTAAAAAAGCAGGATTTACATATCTTGAAGATTCATTTTGTGAAGAAGCTAAAGTTAAAGAACGAAAATATACATTAGAATTATGATCGCATCAACTCCCAATACTCCTTATTACGCAGTTATCTTTTCAACATTGTTAACCAACAATACAGAAGGTTATGAAGAAACTGCCCAAAGAATGGAGAAATTGGCAAAAGAACAACCAGGCTATTTGGGAATTGAATCAGCGAGAAGCGGTATTGGGATTACGGTTTCTTATTCGGAAAGTTTAGATGCTATTGT
>JAESUF010000374.1 GCA_016763215.1 Flavobacteriaceae bacterium | reverse complement strand
TTTTTGGTATTGTGATTTGACGCTATAATTATTCAGGTTATCTGAATGCTATAAAAACTCCAATACCCCCAATGACCAAACACAAAGGGGAAAAGAATGTGCTGTCTAATTTTCCAAATGGCGTGGATTTTATTTTTTTAAAAAAGCCCACATATTTAAAATCACCAAAGGCTCTTAAGAGAAAAATACTAGGGATAATCCAGCTACCGTATTTGGAAACCCAAGTTGAAATTTCATATTCTATGATTTCAGATTTTAAAAAGTAGAAACATGCAGAAGCCAAGAGACCAAAAGCTACAATAGCGCTGTCTAGCATTTTAGGATTCAATACTCGCTCTCCAGTTTCTTTTGTAGGCAAGGATTCAGCGAAACCAAAAGTTCCACCTAAGACCCAATTAAAATGAATAATGGCTAAGGTTAAGAAAATTAAGGATAAAATAAGTGAAAGAATCATTTGTCTTGTCTTCTTTCAAATATAAGAAAAATACAGGGTTAAAAAATGAGGAAACTAGTAATGACAGACCATTTGAAATCAGAATTAAAACAGACCTAAACGATAGTTTTCTTAGGAAGTACAATTCTTTTAATATTACGAATCAACAAGACGTTGTATAAAGCGATTAAAAGGAGTGCTAATAAGAATCCAAATAAGAGAATACGATTACTACTTTCCGTAAAGTCAAAGAAGGTTTCAAATTTTTCTAAATACAAACCACGAATACTAATGCTCACAATTACTGCTATAAGTATTGAGAATACAGTAATTGAACTAATAACAATCTGGTAGAATTTTGCAATTCTCTTGTGGCTGTACCCAATACTATATAAGTTAAGAATCAACTCGTTGATCTTCTGAATAATGAGATTGATACTCATTAAAATAAAAGCAATTGATAATACAATGATGATAATTGCGATTACAAAAACAAAGATTAATGCCGATTTAAAGAAAAAGATCAGCTTGCTAAACTCTAAGTTCTCCTTGTCAATCGAATAATTTTTTTCATTAAAGTATTTTAGAATGACTTCATCTGAAGGATCGTTAAATTCAATAAGAATACGGCTTGTTTTGCTTGTTGGTACGTTGCCAAACTCTTTATTTGCCCATAATAAAAATTCTTCTGGAACCAGAATGGAGTTGATTTTATCGGAAAACCCAACGATTTTACTTCTAAAAGTTTTCGATTGTTGATTTCCTGATATTTGAATGTTAAATTCAACTTGTGAAATCATGTTTTTTGATAGCACTGGCAACCCTTGGCTTTCAGCAAATCCGAAATTGTATAAATTGAGATAGTCTTCAGGAATAATAATAGGAATAAAATCTAATGAAGAATCCCAGTTCCATTCATCAGTTTCAACATCTAGGTATTTCTGAGCTACACTTTCAAAAAATAAGTCCGTATAAAACATAGGAACGCTACTAGATTCGCCTGCACGTGCTCTTATTTTAAAACTTGCACTTGTAAATATGGAAATGTCTTTTGTGAAAATTTGATTCTTTAAATCCTTTATTTCTGCTTGAGTAAAGTAAATTTTTTCTTTGTTCATTGATTTAAAAACAGAAATACGCTTGCTGATAACCGCAGATTTGCTTTTAAAAATATTGGAGTCTTTGTAGAGTAGAGGCCTGGCGTCAAGAAACAACTGAAGTGTTGTAAGTATAATAGCGATCCCAATGAATAAAGTAATAGTATATCCGGCTATTTGACTAGGAACTAGTGTTCTTTTTTGAAGTTTTAAAAGCATACTTATAGATTTAAAACTTTGTCATAATCAAAAAGGTATTCACTATCCAGAGAGGTAAGGATCAAACTAGCATTCTGATGTTTGAGTTCTTTATTGATAACAGATGATAGTATTTTGATATTGTTGTTGTCTAAATGACTAAATGGCTCATCTAATAATAGAAAATCGAAAGGTTGACAAAGTGCTCTAATAACAGCGACTCTTTGCCGTTGTCCTAACGACAAGGTTTTGATCAAGCTATCTCTTTTGTGTCCTAGTAATACTAGTTCAATCAATTCATTAATCTCATGATTTGATTTGTAATTTGTAAGTGTGTTTTTTAATTGAATATTCTCAAAAACAGTAAGATCTGGAAATAATTTAAAGTCTTGAAAAACATAACTGAGTTTCGTTTTTCGATACTCAAAGATGTTGTTTTTGTCAGAAGAAATATGATAGTTGATATCTCCTTGAAAGTTCACATTACTTCCGTAGATGAAATTTAAGATAGAAGATTTACCATGACCAGAATTGGCTTTGATTAGGTATTTTTTTCCTTTTTCAAAGAGTACTTGATCTTGTAAATATATGTCAGAAGGAGAAACTTCTTCTTCTGACATATATGTAGGTTTTATATTGTGTAGTTTTATCTTCATGAAATCTATAAAGCCATTAGAGACTTATAGTTTTCATCAATAGTTTTCATGATTTTATAAAGGCTGTTTTGACCATCATCTCCAGTTGTGAAAATCATTTCTGTAGTAAAATCATCTGTTTGTCTCATTTCAACAGACCTCATAAGATCTGTCCACATTTTTAATATTTTTTGATTTCCTCCCGTACCTTGCTCAACTAAGTTTTTAATGCTCTCAGGGTAGGTGTTATAGTTCAAATTCATGAATGCATAAAACGCACTATTTGATAATTTAGATGCCATTTTTGAATCGCTTAAATTAGTATCCTTACTACCTCCGTCTTTGAATAGTTCAATTCTGCTTTTATCATTAGTAATGAAACAAGTTGATTCATCGAATGCAAAATAAGCCGAATAAATACCTAGTGCAGAAACTTCATAATAGGTACCGTTGTCTTTATAGGTGCCTTCTGGTAACTTGGACAATCCTTCTTTGATCATTTTACTTCCATTAATATCAAAAGCCAAGCCCATTTGAGGTATAGGAAGGTTACTGTCGCTTTTAAAGTCATATAAGCTAAATACAGAACTCCCTTTTACACTTTCCATCATTTCATTCATGCTCCAGCCCATTTCTTTTTCAAACATTTTTTGTGCTTGACTGAAACTTTCTTCTTGCACTAACATTTTGTAATAAGCAGATGGATTTATAGAAGAACTCATCGCGATATAAGATTGTTTTGGGAAGTAATTCAATAATTCCGTATTAAAATCGTTGTCAAAGATGTTATTCTCATCGAATCTTTTCTGAAGAGTACTATTGAGGGTAACTTGAGTTGACATTACAATTTTGTCGTCTTCAAATCCTAGGTAAACAGAAAGTTGATTCCCCATGATATTATCCATAGACTCTATTCCAAGTTGACGAAAGACTACATTGTTTTTTAATAGATCTGTAGAAACCCAAAGGTTCATATCTTTTTTATTCTTATAGAATTTATTGAACTTTTCGTTGGCAGTAATTTGATCTTTTTTCTCAAGAGATAATAATTCTTCAGCTGTAGAACTTAAATTTTCAGTATTTCTGGAACCTTGAGGAGTTAACAAAATAACCTTTTCATCATCCCATGCAAGAGCAGCCTCACCACTAATATCTGTATATTTATAGGTTACTTTGTCTTCAATGTTCAATGGCATTCCAGTTTCTCCTGCAAGCGTTTTTAAGAATTCAGCAAATTTTTCTGAACTTCCTATTTCCATAGAAAAACAAATAAAGTTTCCTTTATCTCCTTTACTTACTTCAAAAATGAACAATTCTGAAGTTAAATCTATTCCTGCAGAGGTTGGATCTTTCATCAGGTCATTCACGATTTTAGAAATTTTCGAACTTTCATTTTGAATTTCCTTTTTAAACGCTTTAAAAAAACTGAAGTCAGATAGTTGAGTTAAATTTCCTTTTCTAGCAATAGAAAAAACGTCTATTGTAGAAACCATGTTTGTTTCTTTAGGGATAACTTTTAAGCTATCTGATGATGTACATGATGAGAACAATAAGATGCCTATTGCAAATAATAGTACTCCGATAGATCCTTTTTTAATTTTTTTCATTTTAATTTCTTTTTTGGTTATTGTTGGTTTTTTAATACTAAAAACATTTAATGATAGGTAAATGTTTCGCTTTAATGTAAAATTATAAGTTCTATAATATTGACTCTTTTTGAAGGTATTGTTACTAATTTTACTGTATCCTAAAAATAGGAAACGAATGGTTTATAGTTAAAATCAAACAGGAAAATAACAGCAATTTCAATACGAAGAGAACATAACAATTTTAATTTTTTTTCAAATGTAAGAAAAAAAGGATAAAGAGAAAAAAGGGATGGATAAACATTTCGTGGTCTGGAGTGATAATGAAACCTTAGCGAGTCTATTTAATCAACCCCAAGGTTTCATTAATAAAATCTGTTTTGGACAAGACATAGTTTCCTCGGTCGTTTTTGTATTTAGAAGCTAAGTCAATTTTCAGAGCCTCATAAGCTTTGGCTCTGCCAGTATTTACAATTAACTCATCTCTAAATGCTATTTGTTGCCACATGGCATTTTCTTGATCACACATATGAATATGAAAAATCTGTTCTTTGGCACCATCAAAAGTATAGCCTTTTCCAAATGACATATACGCTTTGTATTTTTCTCTTTCTGGTACCTCAAAATAAGTGTATCCTAATTCTTCAAAAGAAGCAATAAGATTTTTGTCGAACAGTAAATCTCCAGAAACTTCAATAATCATGTCGATATAGGGTTTCGCCTTGATGTTAGGAATGGAAGTACTTCCAAAATGTTCTATTTGTAGAATTGAGCTTCCGATTTTTGTAAGAATACGCTCTTTTTCCTTTTCAAAAATAGTTTTCCATTCGGGATTATAATCTACCAATTCTACTGGGAATAGAGTATTCCAGTCGTCTTTGGTTAAGTCGTATAAACTTTTTTTCATAGGTAGTTTCTAAAAATACTTTGTGGAGACCAAATGTAGGAAAAACAAAACCCTGAATTATCAGGGTTTGTTATTTATATTTTAAGAGTAATTTGTTTATGCCTTCCGCTATTCCTTCTCAAGCGTGTCTGTCGATAAAGGTTGGGATGGGACTTAGAAGGATGTCAACTTATTTTTTAATTGTACTTGAATTTCTAAAGAAAATAGCATTTACAAAAAACAGTTTTCCATTTTCCCAAAAAGAACGGAATAACGGATTATCTACCATGTAAATAATACTTCCTCCTCCAATTCTTTCTTCACCAATGAGTAATGATTCAGGAATATTTTTAGCCGCTTTTCTACCTGCGAACCCTGAAACATTTTTAGTGTCTTTGGTATAGTATGCAATATTACCTCCGCTCTTTAAGTATGCATATGATCTTCCACCTAATTTTAGAGAGAAATATTCTTTTCCATAACCAAATGCTAGCGGGTGTGTATTGTCTACTTTACTTTTAAAGATAGCTCCTGTAATTAAATTATCAGCTCCAGCTCTTTCTCGATCTTCATAAGGAGTTAAGTTTGCTTTCTTGTCTGTTTTTTTATCTTTCTTATCTTTCTCGTCTGCTTTCTTCGTTTTTAATGCGAATCCTTTTTTATCAGCAAAACTTCTCAGAGCATTCCCAATTGCAATTACAGTTCCACCATTCTGTGAGAATTTCTTCACTTTCTCTAAACCAGCTTTGTTTAAAACACGACCATAAGATCCGTTTGGAATGATTAGCACATCGTAGTTATCTAAATCAACTCGGCTAAAGTAATCCGTATCTAAAATGCTTAATGGATACTTTAATTGTTTTTCGAAGAAATGCCAGATTTCACCAAAACTCAACGAGGAAGTGCCCTGTCCAGACAATACAGCGACTCTTTGTTTATTGATTGGATTTACGCTAGAAGAACCAAAGTCCTTTCCAGAATTTACAAACCCTGTTTTTACCGTTTGTAATGCTCTACCATTTTTATTGGCTAGCTCAGTAACCGATTTGTCAAAAGAAGTATTCTTTGCATTGTCTCTTCTTAAAATGATTAAAGTTCCTTATTTATACGATTGTCCTTCAATAGTAAAATCTTGTTCAGCAAAACGAGGTGTGATATTTGCTTCTAATAAATCTCCTAAATAAGCAGCATCTTCCAAGCTATTCCATTTGGTTATGTAGGCATAAGCATTTTTATCAGCTCTATTAAAAACAAGCCCAACCAATACATCTTTTCTTGAAGAAACTTTTGTTTTAGAAGCCAAGGCTTTAAATCCGTGTGCATACGGAATAGACCAAGCTGTAATATCGTAGGTTAATGAATCGACTAATTTTGCATAGGGTTCAAACAATACTTTTACCATTTTTCCTTTCGGCTGATTGGTGTGAACTACCAAATCACGATCAGAAACAGTCATTCTAGATTCTTTTTGAGTCTGATAATTGTATCCACGTACTTGTCCTTTATTCGCATATTCGTATGCTATTTCATGCTTGTCTAAAAGACGAATCAGACGTTCTGTTTTGTCTTTGTTTTCATTTTTTAACACGTAACTTTTATAGGTATATTTCTTGTTGTCGAAGAACTTTTTGAATTCAGAGTTCAGTTTAGTTGCATTACTAGAGGCTATTTCTACAGTAGATAAACCTGTTGTTTTGTGGTGTGCAATTCTATCAACCAGAGTCAATTCATACCCATGATCGGTATCAATTCCCAAACCAGCTCTTCCATGTCCAGCTTGCTCGTATGTCATACCTATTGCTCCCATAAATGTTGGGTAGGTATCACCATAACTTGGATAAAGTAAATCGAAACTTTCCTTCGTAAAATACAGCCATCCGTTTTTATCAAAGTACTTCGCATGATTTTTTCCGATCTGCGTTTGGAAGTCACGTTGCCAATCAGAAATAACTTCATGAAAAGGCTCTGCAGCTGGAGCAAA
>JAESUF010000373.1 GCA_016763215.1 Flavobacteriaceae bacterium | reverse complement strand
TGAGAAGGGATTGAATGATTAAATTTTTAGACTTGTACAGCGCGAATAAAAAATACGTTGAAGAGTTAAAAAACAAATTGGGAGCACTTTCTATTTTATAAAAAGTGACCAAGAAGAATATAAAAAGATCAATTAAGAAAATCGTTAAGAGACAGTTTGCCAGAGATTAAAAACAAAAATATCATCATTCTATTAAAATCTTTTGCTTTGGGAGGAGCAGAAAGACAAGCATTGTCTTTAGCAGGTACCCTTCAAAACGAAAAAAACTGTAGGGTTTATATTTATTCATATCTCCCTTCAAGTTCAAGAGAAACTTTTGATAAAGAATGTAAAAAACTAGGGCTAAAGCATTTGTTTGTTGTTTCGAACCCTCTAAGTGCTTCTGGGAATTTTAAGTATTTAAAAAGAAGGGTTAAAATTGCATTGTTTGGATTGAAGTTGAGAAAGCATAAACCAAATATTATCATTCCTTATTTAAACCCGCCTTCTATTATTGCAAGCTTATGTTCTAAAATTGCTGGAGCTAAAACTACTTTTTGGCATCATCGGGGTGTCGATTATTATCGAGGTGATCTCTTGGAACAAAAGGCAATCTCGAAAACTAAAGTATTTATTGCAAATTCAGAAAATGGAAAAAAAGAGCTTGAAGAAAGGCTTAAAGTACATTCTGAAAAGGTGTTTACAATTCCTAATTTTTCTATTATTAAACAGGGAATTTCAAACCCCTTTCAAGGAAACATCACAATAGGGATGGTTTCTCATTTTCGGAAAGAGAAATACCAAGAGTTATTGATTGATTCTTTTATAGAGCTCTATAAGACAATTAAAAACATACAGTTGGTCTTGGTTGGAGATGTGATAGAAAATGATGCTGAAGTATCATCCTATGCTAACGTAGTTGAAAAGATAGAAACCAATGGATTAGAAGATGTTGTTACCATCCATCATAAAACATCAGCCGAAGAGATTTTACCTAAGTTAACTATTGGTGTGTTGCTTTCTGAGAATGAAGGAATGCCAAATACGGTTATGGAGTATATGGCTTATAAACTGCCTGTAGTTGCAACAAACCACCCTGGATGCAAACAATTATTAGGTGCAGCAAACAATTTTTTGGTTTCAAACAGCAAAGAAGAAGTTATTGAAAAGTTAAACGATTTAATAGTCAGTGAAGCGCTAAGGGAAAATGAGGGAATTAAAAATTTTAATCGATTGAATGACGCGTTTTCAATGTCTAATTACATTCATAAATTAGAGAATATTTTATATAACTAGTATGTGTGGTATTTCAGGAATAATTAATTGCGATAAAGATCAGTTTATAGACATAACAGAGTTGTCTAAAATGACCGATGTTATCAAACACCGTGGTCCTGATGGATATGGCTATTGGACCTATAGAAATATAGGTTTAGGACATAGACGTTTATCAATTATTGATAAAGAAGGTAGTGCACAACCAATGTCTATAGAAGAAGAAAATTTCACATTGACTTATAATGGAGAGGTTTATAACTTTCAGGAATTAAAGGAAGAACTAGTAACGCTTGGTGCTACTTTTAAAACCAAGGGAGATACAGAAGTAGTACTTCGATCTTATGAACAATGGGGGGTAGCATGTTTGCACCGATTTAGAGGAATGTTTTCGTTTGCTATTGTAGATAAAGTAAAACAAGAAGTTTTTTTAGCTAGAGATCATTTTGGTATAAAACCTCTACTATATTACACCGGTAAAGATCACTTTTTATTCGGCTCAGAGATTCAACAGTTGGTAAAACATTCCAGCTTTAAAAAAGAGATCAACTACAATGCACTTTCTGAATACTTGAAGTTTGGTTATATTCCTTCACCATTAACCATCTATAGTGATGTGCATAAACTGGACCCAGGAAACTATATCCGTGTCAACTTTGAAGGTGAAATTATAGAGAAGAGAGAGTATTATGATCTGGATTTCAAACCGAATCAAGCGTTTTCTTACGAACATTGGGTAGAAGAAACAGAAAAAGCAATAGATACCTCTGTAAACTATCATAAAATAGCGGATGTTCCTTATGGTGCTTTTTTATCGGGAGGAATTGATTCAAGTTTAATTGCTAGCTCATTGGCTAAACAAGGAAAAGGCGTTGATGCTTTTACAATGGGTTTTGATAATAAACAGTTTAATGAGGTTCCCTATGCAAAAGAAGTCGCCAGAAAATATGATTTAAAGCATCATATCGAATATGTTGACATGAGTGATGTTGAGGATGTACTCCCAAAATTAGTACAGCACTATGGAGAACCTTTTTCTGATAGTTCTGCGATTCCAACCTATTATATCACCAAAAAGATACGAGAGACGCTTCCTGTAGTATTGTCTGGAGATGGAGGAGATGAAGCCTTTGGAGGGTATTATAGTTACCAGAATTTCTTGAAAATAGCAGCACCCAATGCGCCTAAGCATCATTATAAAAATCAAATAAAAAGTCTATTAAAGCATGTTGGAATGCAGTATCCAACAACACCAAGAAAGCCAGATATAAACGATTGGATAAACCTTGTTTCTTATCATAATGAAGAAAAAGCAGCTCGTTTGTTAAATGAAGATGTTTTAAAAGAAGTGAATACACGTTCTGAGATCTATCACAAATGGTATGAAAAAGCCAAAACTAGAGGCTATGACACCTACACAACAGCAAGCTATTTGGATTATAAAACTTATATTCATGGAGATATTTTAACAAAAGTTGACATTGCTTCGATGATGAATAGTTTAGAGGTGAGAACACCATTAATTGACAAAGAAATTATAGACTTGATGTCGAAGATTCCTTCGAAGTACAAAATTGGAAGGAATAGAGAGGGAGCATGGAATAAAAAGATGATTCTAAATTCGATAGCTGAAAAACGATTTGGCACTCACTTTATTCAAAGGAAAAAACAAGGGTTTAGTGTTCCGCTTCAGGATTGGTTTTCCGAAAAAACAGCCATAGGAAATGATTTTAAAACAATTATAACTAATAAAAATTCTGAGATCTATAACTATTTAGATTTCAACGCAATTAACCAATTAGGAAATGAAAATCCGAATCATAAATATCAACTCTATTTTTTAGAGAAATGGTTAGCCAATCAATAAACCAGATATGAAAATTCTCTTTGTTTGTCAGCAGTACATACATTCTTCTAGGTGGATTAACCAGTTGAAGGATACCCATCATGAAATTTTTGTTTTTGATTGTTTGGATCGAGAAGTGCATCCTGATTTAGAATGGGTACATTATTTTGGAAACTGGGCCAAAAGGAAAAGAAAGTATATAAAAGGAGAAGATTTTATTAAAAAGACTTCACCAAAATTTTATGATGCAATTTCTCCTAAACTAAAAGTAACAGCTTCTGAGAAGTTGATTGAAATCATTAAAGAAATACAACCAGATTTAGTGCATTCATTAGAAATGCAATCGGAAACTTATCCTTTAATAAAAGTAAGAAAGAAGCTAGATTTTAGATGGGCTTATTTTTGTTGGGGCAGTGATTTATTTCTGTATCAGAATGATTCATACCATAGACCTAAAATTCAGAAAGTGTTGTCTAAATTGGATTATTTGTTTACCGACAATTCTAGAGATATTTCTTTGGCTGAGTCTCATGGCTTTAAAGGAGAATCTTTTTCAAACTTGCCAGGTGGTGGAGGGTATAATTTAAATACCATTCAGAAGCATTACAAAGAGTTTGAAGAAAGAGAGTACATTCTAATTAAGGGGTATGAAAATTGGGCTGGTCGTTCTTTGTATGTATTGCAAGCCTTGGAGTTGATTATAGATACAATTCGGGAGTATAAGATTTATGTGTATTCTGCACATGATGTTGTTATTGAAAAGATTCAAGAACTAAATTCTAAATACAATCTAACTATTGAATACTCCTCTAGACATAAAGAAATTCAACAAGAAGAATTGCTAGAAAAATTCGGTAATTCCGTGATCGCAATAGGAAACAGTATTACAGATGGAATTCCGAATACATTATTAGAGGCTATTATTTTA
>JAESUF010000372.1 GCA_016763215.1 Flavobacteriaceae bacterium | reverse complement strand
AATAACTGACGATATATTTTATACTATTACACAAATAATAACTAATTTAGCTGAAAATAACATAGAAATACTGACGATTAAATGACAAGTTTAAACACCATAGTTGAAGCACTTTCTTTTGATAAGCAAAAGAGTTTCATTATATTTCTAGAGAAAAAGAACAAAAGAAACGATACGAAAAACGTTCAGTTGTTTAAACTTCTAGTTCAAGGTGAACTTAACACAGAACAAATTTGTCAGAAACTTTATCCAGCAAACAAGAAGGATGCTTTTTATGCTTTGCGCAAGCGATTGCATCAATCTATTATTGATTTCACTGCGAACAATAGCTTAGAAGATGAAAGCTCTATAGACATGCAGATTATCAAATACATTCTAGCCGCAAGAAACTTTCTTAGTAAGGGTCATTATAAAATGGCGTATAAAATAGTAAACAAGGCGGAAGCTCTTGCAAACGAACATCAATTGTTTGCTTTGTTAAATGAAATCTATCACACAAAAATTCAATACGCATATAAAAATGCTGAGGTTGATCTATCAATACTAACTCAGCAGTTTAAAAGAAACCAGCAATTACACAAACTTGACGAAGAGTTGAACATTGCTTACGCTAAAATTCGAAGTGCTATTAAAACAGTTGTACACGAAGGGAAAATTATCAATTTTCAAGAACTTGTTGAGGCTATTTTTGAGGAACATCATATCGACATGAATAAAGCCCTTTCTTTTAAATCTCTTTACCAACTGGTTACCATTGTTAGTATTTCTGCTTTTGTTACCAAAGATTATTATAAAATAGAACCCTTCTTATTGTCAACTTATGAAACTTTAAAAAACCACAAATCAAAGGACAAACAATCCTTCTATCATATTCATGTGCTGTTTGCTATTGCCAATACCTTATTTCGGAATAAGAAATTTAACGACTCATTACATTATCTAGACTTGATGCATGAAGTAATGCTGAGCAAACGAAAGAAACACTATAAAAGCTTTCAATTAAAGTACAACTTACTTCTAGGGTTGAATAAAAATTATTTAGGAGAACAAAACGATGCAATTGAAATTTTAGAGCAATTCATTCAAAAGAGCCATCCAGACTTAAGCGGACAGTTGGATCTTTACCTGAGTTTAATTATGTGTTATTTTCAAAAAGGCGAATTTAAAAAGGCAATGAGCATATTCTCAAAATTCTATCATACCGACAAGTGGTATATTGAAAAAGCGGGCAAAGAATGGATTTTAAAAAAGAACCTCATAGAAATATTATTGCACCTCGAATTAGGCAATATAGATCTATTTGAGTCAAGATTATTAAGTTTTAAACGATCGTATTATGAGTATCTAAGAAAAATAGGTCAAGAAAGAGCTATTCAATACCTATCATTAGTAGAAGAATACTACAAAGCACCAGAACTTGTTACCTCCGAAGCATTTAAAGAAAAAGTTGAAAACTCTTTCGAATGGATCGCGATAGATCAAGAAGATATCTTTGTTATGAGTTTCTATGCATGGCTTAAAAGTAAGATGACGCAAGAATCTGTATACCAAACTACTTTAGCACTCCTTCGTGCTTAATCCATTTCCTTACAACTACTTTTCTCTTTCCTTTAATACAGCTACAACATCTTTTAATGCAAACCCTTTAGCTTGCAATAATAGCAAGTAGTGAAACAGTAAATCTGCACTTTCGTTTAAAAACAAATCGTCGTTATTATCTTTTGCCTCAATCACCACTTCTATCGCCTCTTCTCCTACTTTCTGTGCTATTTTATTAATTCCTTTCTTAAACAAGGATGCTACGTACGAATTAGAGACATCTGCATTCTTTATTCTATCTGTAATTGTATTTTCTAGTTTTGAGATAAAACCATAGGATTCATCATTTGATTCATTCCAACAAGTATCAGAACCCTTGTGACAGCTGGGCCCAACTGGATTCACTTGAACCAACAAAGTATCGTTATCACAATCCAATTTAATAGCAACTAGATTTAAAAAGTTTCCACTCTCCTCTCCTTTTGTCCACAGCCTATTTTTAGTTCTACTGAAGAAAGTCACTTTTTTAGTCTTCTGTGTTTTCTCAAAGGCTTCTTGATTCATATATCCAAGCATTAACACCTTCTTTGTTGTCGCATCTTGAATGATCGCTGGGACTAAACCATCTGTGTTTTTATTAAAATCTATATTCATAATTTATATTTCTTTTGTCATTTCGAAGCAAATTTATTTGCTTCGAAATCTGTTTCTATTGTAAGATTACTTCGTCATTACACTCCTCGAAATGACACCTTACAATCGCACTTCTATCTTATTATTTCTTAGTTCTTGTTTTAATACTGGAATTGGAATTTCACCAAAGTGAAAAACACTTGCAGCTAAAGCAGCATCAGCCTTTCCTTTTGTAAAGGTGTCCACAAAATGCTGAACAGAACCTGCACCTCCAGAAGCAATGATGGGAATATTTACCATTCCGGATAATTTTGCCAAAGCTTTATTTGCAAAACCAGTCTTCGTTCCGTCATTGTCCATAGACGTAAATAAAATTTCACCTGCTCCACGATTTGATACTTCTATCGCCCAGTCAAACAAGTTTAATTTTATAGGGATGGTTCCTCCTGCCAAATACACAAACCACTCCCCTTCAATCTGCTTTGCATCAATAGCAACAACAACACACTGACTTCCGAATTTTTGTGACAATTCATTAATTAGCTCAGGTCTTTTTATTGCCGAAGAATTGATTGAAATTTTATCTGCTCCGCATTTCAACAAAGCATCCACATCTTCTACTGAAGAAATTCCACCACCAACTGTAAATGGAATATTTACTTGCTCAGCTACTTTCAAGACCATTTCTAACATGGTTTTTCTACCTTCTAAAGTTGCCGAAATATCTAAGAACACCAGTTCATCTGCCCCGACTTCTGCATATTTCTTTGCCAGTGCTACGGGGTCTCCCGCATCAATTAAATTGACAAAATTGACGCCTTTAACTGTTCTTCCATTTTTAATATCCAAGCAAGGAATAATTCTCTTTGTTAACATCGTTATCTATTTGTCATTCCCGAGTAAGCGGGAATCTATTTATCGTCATTGCGAGGAAGAATGACGAAGCAATCTGCTATTAAATTAAGAGATTGCTTCATTCCATTCGTAATGACATTATTTATTAATTATATAATTCTCCAATTCTTTCAAGCTTATTCTATTTTCATAAATAGCCTTTCCAATGATTACTCCATCACAACCCAGGTTGGCTAATTTCGGAATTTCATCAAAGTCAGAAACTCCTCCAGAAGCAATTAGCTTTACCTCAGGAGTGCTTTCTATAATTCTTCTGTACAAATTAAAAGAAGGGCCTTCTAGCATTCCATCTTTGGATATGTCTGTACAAATCACATAGGCTACTCCTTTTTTTTGATAATGTTTAATAAATGGCAACACCTCTAATTCACTTTCTTCTAACCAACCGTTTGTAGCTACCTTCTCGTTATTACAATCGGCACCCAAAATGATTCTATCTGCACCAAACTTAGAAATCCAATGCTCAAAAACAGTTGGATTTTTCACTGCGATACTTCCTCCTGTAACTTGATTCACCCCAGACTCAAAGGCAATTCGCACATCTTCATCTGATTTTAGTCCACCGCCAAAATCAATCTTTAAATTTGTTTTAGAAGCAATTTGTTCCAACACCTTGTAATTGACAATATGACTCGCTTTTGCACCATCTAAATCTACCACATGTAAATACTGAATCCCAGCATCTTCAAAGGCAGTAGCTACCTCTAACGGATGTTCATTGTATATTTTTTTCGTCCTATAATCACCTCTTGTAAGGCGAACACATTTTCCTTCTATAATATCTATTGCCGGTATAATTCTCATTGACTTTGTCATTCCCAACTTGATTGGGAATCTATTTTAAATATTCACTTGTTAATCAACCTTGAGCTCGATTCAAGGTCTTATTGTTCTGTTTTTATTACTGGATTCCCGATTTCTCGGGAATGACATTCGTTTTAACTTCTAATTTTAGAAAATTTGCAGGACTCGTTCTCCAGATTTTCCACTTTTCTCTGGATGAAACTGGACTCCATAAGAATTCCCTTTCTGTAAGGCCGAAGCATAGGAAACATCATAACGTGTAGTCGCTATAGAACTCTTATTATTTTCTGCATAGTAGCTGTGTACCAAATACATATACTCATTATCTGATAGTCCTTCAAACAGCTTAGATTTCAACTCAGCTATCGTATTCCACCCCATCTGCGGTACTTTAACTGCATTTGAAAAACGCTTTACATTAACATCAAAGATTCCCAAACCTTTTGTATTTCCTTCCTCTGTAGTATTACACATAAGCTGCATACCCAAACAAATTCCTAAAACAGGCTGCTTTAACTTCGGAATAATCACATCCAAGCCCGATTCCTTTAATTTAATCATTGCTGAACTCGCTTCTCCCACACCAGGAAAAACAATCTTATCTGCCTTTGTAATCTCCTCAACATTATTCGATAAAACTGCCTCGACACCTAATCGCTTAAAAGCAAACTGAATACTTTTAATATTTCCCGCACCGTAATCTATAATTATTAACTTCATTTTTACTTCTCATTCCCAACTCGATAGGAAATCTATTTTATTGATTT
>JAESUF010000371.1 GCA_016763215.1 Flavobacteriaceae bacterium | reverse complement strand
TAGACCAAGCAAAAGTTCCAATGACCACCATAAACATAACACCGACCAGTGCTGCGATAGGGACTTGTTCTATATAAGAAGAAGCAAATAAGATAAAAATCAGTAACATAACAGCAGCTGTAATTCCAGACAAACGTCCTCTACCACCACCTTTAATATTGATAATCGATTGCCCGATCATTGCACTACTACCCATTCCACCAAAGAATCCAGTAACAATGTTAGCGCCACCTTGTGCGATACATTCACGATTTGAATTTCCGCGAGTTTCCGTTAAGTCATCTACCAAATTAAGAGTCATTAAAGATTCAATCAATCCAATAGCAGCAAGAATCCCTGCATAAGGAAGAATAAACCAAAGTGTCTCTAGGTTCATTGGAATTTTAGAAAAAGTCTCTAGTACAGGTACAGGAAGTCCTCCTTTTAAACCATCTCCACCACCATCACTAATAAATGATCCAACGGTGGCAACATCTAAATTTGAGAAAATCACAATACCTGCAACCACTAAAATAGCAATCAAAGCTTCAGGTAATTTTTTAGTTGCTTTTATTTTTGGCAACCCCCACATAATTAACATGGTTAAACCAACCAGTCCAACCATCATATATAAACTTTGACCTTCAAGCCAAACTTTTTCACCACCAACAGTGGTTTTGAACATTCCCAATTGAGATAAGAAAATTACGATAGCCAATCCGTTTACAAACCCCATCATTACTGGATGTGGAATCAATCGAACAAATTTTCCTAATTTCAAAACTCCTGCCAACACTTGTATTATACCCATTAAAATCACGGTCAAAAACAAGTAATACAAGCCTAAGTTTTCTCCTTCGACTCCCATAGCATTTCCTTGGCTTACCAAGCTTACCATTACTACAGCTAAGGCTCCAGTAGCACCAGAAATCATTCCCGGTCTACCACCAAAAATAGAGGTGATTATTCCAACCATAAATGCAGCATACAAACCTACTAAAGGATCTACTCCTGCAACAAAGGCAAAAGCCACTGCTTCAGGGACCAATGCTAAGGCGACAGTAATTCCCGAAAGAACATCGTTTTGTACGTTTTTTACTCTTTTTCTAATGAATGCATTCATAATAATTGGCTTATTTCTAACAGCCGGCAAAGATAGCAGAATAAATGAAACACTTACTGAGTGCTAGGGTAAAATATAAAGCAGAAAACACTAATAATTAGAGTATTGCTTTTGGTTGTATGCTTCAAAAACCAACCGAATATTCGCATAAGAATTTGTCATGGCTTTTTTGGTTTCTTTTATGTCTTTGAATTCTGCAATGGTAATTCCTTCTTCCAGTTGAGGTGTTAGTTTTTTATCAAAGCTAGTATTCATAAGGTACCAGAAAGTTTCTTTTAATCGACTTTCATTTTTTTGAAAAAAGATATGATAGGTAGTTAATAAAAAGGTATCCAACTGAAGTTGTTGAACTCCACATTCCTCTTCTACTTCTCTAAGTGCTGTTTCTTCAATATTCTCGCCTTTTTCAATTCTTCCTTTAGGTAAATCCCATTTACCACCTCTGAATATGAATAAAAATTCCTTGTTTTGATTCACCACAATTCCGCCACCAGCGGTAATGACTTTAAAATGCATTTTAAAGTCTTCCCAACTCTTTTGAAGATCTTCAGAATACAAAACAACACCTTTAAGGTTTTCTTTAGTTAGTCTATGAATAATTTCATCAACAACAATGTTCTTATAATGAAGGAGTTTAAAATCACTTTTATCCATCAAAGAATCTGTCAAAATAATAGGCTTATCATTGATAAAAACTTTATACATTTGTACATATGATTTTAAACAAAGATACAGCAAAAAAAACCGCTGAATTACTACTCCAAATTAAAGCAATAAAGTTAAGTCCAAACGATCCATTTTCTTGGGCTTCTGGCTGGAAGTCACCTATTTACTGTGATAATAGAGTGACACTTTCTTTTCCGCCTGTTCGTATATTTTTAAAAGAAGAGATTGCTAAGATTGTTGAGAAGGAATATGGGAAGCCTGACGTAATTGCAGGTGTTGCTACTGGTGCTATTGCTATTGGTATTTTGGTAGCACAAGAATTGGGTGTTCCTTTTATATATGTAAGACCAGAACCTAAAAAACATGGTCGTAAAAATCAAATTGAAGGGTATTTAGAGAGCGGACAAAATGTTGTTGTCATAGAAGATTTAATTAGTACTGGGAAGAGTAGTTTAAACGCAGTGAAAGCGTTAAAAGAAGAAGGAGCTGTAGTGAAAGGGATGGTTGCTATTTTTTCGTATGAGTTTGATATAGCAAAAGAGAATTTTGAAAATAGTCGTGTAAACCTAGCAACCTTGAGTAGTTATACTTATTTGTTAGAGCAAGCGATGGATAGTAAATATATTTCGGATAAAGAATTGGCAACTTTAAAAAAGTGGCGAGAAGATCCGAGAAATTGGAACGGTTAGTATTATGAATATAGACGGAGCAAAAGTAATAGTAAACAAGTCGACCAAAGACACCTTTGTTTTTTTTAAAACCTTAGAGAACTTTGAACAATTGATGCCAGAAAGCACTCAGAAATTTGAAGTGGATGGAGATTCTTTTGTTTTTGGATTGAAAGGAATGCCAGAAATTCGATTGGTATTAGGAGAAAGTATCGAATATTCAAAAGTAAGTTTGGCTGCGGCAAGTAGTAAAATAGCATTTACATTATCGGCTCATATCCGTGAAGTTTCTGAAAGTAGCAGTGAAGTACAATTGAGATTTGAAGGAGACTTCAATCCAATGATGGCTATGATGGTAAAAAAACCTCTAACATCGTTTATTAATACTTTGACAGATAACTTGGCTAAGATTTAGCAAAAGAAATTTCTTTTACTTCATATTCTACAAGAGAATCATCTTCTAATTGTATTTGTAAGTTTCCAGAAGTAGAAACTCCTTGAATGATTCCCATAAAAAAAAGTTGAGTTTTTATATCTAAAAAAGCAGATGGAATTCCCTTTTTATATAAAACATTGTGATATTCATTATAAACCTTTTGAAACTCGCTATTTTCAATAGCACAAATTCTTATTTGTAATTGTTTAATAATGTGGTTTCTTATTTCATCAAGATTAAAATCTTGATGCATAAGATTTTTTAAAGAACTTGCATTTTTAATGTCTTTAGTAAACTTTTCTTGATGTACATTTAAACCAATTCCAATAATTGCATTCTTAATTTTTCTTTGAGCAAATGTGGTTTCAACAAGGATTCCACATATTTTGTGATTTCCTGACATTATGTCGTTAGGCCATTTGATGCTTAAGTTAGGGACTGACATGCTATTTAATGCATCAAAAACAGCTAGAGATACTGCTAAATTTAAATAAGATTGATGCTCAATTTCGAGGCTCTTTAAGTTAACTAACGTACTAAATGTTAGATTTTTAAATGGTTCTGAGTGCCATGAATTATTCATTTGACCCCTTCCTGAAATTTGCTTGTCAGTGACCACCACCGTATAGTCTTCTAACAAAGAATTTTGAGCCAATTCTTTTAAAAAAGAATTGGTTGAATCGATGGCATCAAGTTTGATT
>JAESUF010000370.1 GCA_016763215.1 Flavobacteriaceae bacterium | reverse complement strand
GCAAGAAAAAATAGAGTAGAAATCAATCAAAAATTCAATGATTGTAAAATTCTTATGTCGTGTAATTCCTAAAACATGGGAAATGACATAGTTTTTATATAACGACAGTATAATCCATATAAAAATTCACCTTGTATGTAAAAAGTAACATAGGAATACCCAACTGATGGATATCCCTCTGCAATTGTATATATCAATTTATTAGTTCCCAGACCTGAATCCTTCAAAACCTTATCATTACTAAGAAGTTCCAACATTAGAACCCTTTCGTCGTGGTTTTAAGTAGCGTGTGCCCCACAAACATTTTAATGCTTGTGGCTTATAATTTAATCTGTATTAATTACTTCTAGTTTTGTACGGAAAACATTTCCGAGCCATCGGGTGTGTTTTTTAAGCACCATTTTACTACATTATCCTTAATCTAGTTTAACATTTTGTGTTTTCCCATTTATCAGATACTCTAGATTAATTATTGCTAATAAAATTACTGGAGCTCTGTATAGTATATCTTCAAAATATTTTTTTTCTGTTACATTAAGTAATTCACTGATTAGTTTCAGATTATCATTTCCTTTTGCTTCCATTTGAGAAAATACTTTGTATTGATTTACTAAAGTTGAATTAGCATCATTCTTTTCTTCAGTAATAATCTTATAGGGACAACTTTGGAATACAGCATATAAATTTGAAAACGTCATGTCAAATTTTTCATTAATTAAAAGCTTTTCTATTTCATGAAAAACTTTTTCATGTTTACCTATTTCTTTTTCCTCTTTAATTTTTGTGAAAAAAGAAATATATGACTGCTTCCCTGAATTTTTAATTGTTTTATTACTAATCAATATTTTCTCTACACTAGACATCAAGCTATAAAAACTTAAGTTCAAATTAGAATTGTACATATTTTTAACATTATTATTGTACGCACTATTTATGCAGTTTTTCAATTCTTTATTAATAATTTTATTTTGTGTTTTACACGAAAAAAAAATTAAAACCAGAAATAGATATTTATATCTCATTATTGTTTTGTTTTTTTATTTACTCTAATATAATTATAACTAGGAAACCTTTTACTCATTCTTTCTTCTAACAATGGTCTATACATATTGTGAGTAATAAAACCTATTGATCTACCTTGTGAATTACCTGCAGGGTGGTACTGCTCTAGATAAATATTACCAGTGCTTTTCCAATATCTTGATTCCCCTGAATCTCTACTTGTAGCTCTATTACCATATGCCCAAGCTTTTTCATAACTATCAAATGAAGCAGACCTATATATTGGTATAGAAAAGTTAAGTTTAAATTTATAATTACCAATACTTATATTTGCAAAACCATCTCTAGACATTCCATAATAATCGCTTATATCAAAATATTTTGATGTTTTAAAAGCTCTAGCACCTTCTCCCGCCGTAGTCGAATGATCTCTTGCAAAAAGAAAATTATCAAAAAACCTTTGGTTAGTATCTTGCTTAGAACCTATATCATATTTTAATATTTCACTTCCAGTTTCATTTATTACACTTTGTCCAGAAACAACAGTTCCTTCTTCAATAGTATTACTCCCTTTACTATTTGTTATTCTTTCTGCAGCAGCTAATTCTTCTGCTTCAGTATTGTTTTCTCCAATAGTGTATTGATCTGCTAAAGTTTGTGCACTATCTCCTTCCTCAGCTATATATGAAGTACTACCATCACTATTAACTTTAGGAATCCACATTGCTGCTCTTCCATCAGGATCAATCATAGATAATGGATTATTCATCATAGCATTATAAGGAGAATAACTATAAAACTCTTCAGCTAGAGGATCTGAATTCATCCAACGTCCCAAAGCAGCATCATAGTTTCTTGCTCCAAAGTCATGCCAGTTCAAACCTAATTCTTCATTTAACTCTTTAGATTGATATCCGTACTTCTGTCCAAGATTTGTGGAAGTACTTACGTTATTATACCCTTTATGTTTTAAACCAAAGGGATAGTAATTGCTTTCTTCAATTATTTCAGATTGTGCTATGGTACCATTACCATCACTATCTGCATAAGATAAACGTACATTTCCCAGGTGATCTTTGTATTGGTAGATGTAGTCAAAAGATGAGATTGCCGCGCTCCAGCTCGCAAAGACAGGTTTCACACAGCCTTCTGCGTGATTAAAGAATTGAAAGGTTCCGTTCTCATAAACATGGTTTCCTGCATAGTCTGTAGTATCACCACTTACTGTTTTACGTTGCTTTACTCCAGTAGCATCATAAGTATATACAATGTTCTGACCATTAATTGTTACCTGAGTTGGTAAGTTTAAATGGTTGTAAGCAATGTTGGTAATTCCTTTGTTGGTATCGGTAATCATGTTCCCGTTTACATCGTAACTAAAGTCGTTTCCTATATTGTTATTGTCCTTAAAGCCATAGGTGGTATTTCCTGCATCCACCACTTTGGTGAGTTTGTTACCACTATCATATGTATAACTTAAGTTGTCCATGATTCCAAAAGACGTTGCACCTGCATTGGTGTGGCCTTGTCTTTGCAAGTTAACAATGTTTCCATTCTTATCATAACTAACCGATGTTAAATTATAATTCCCTGTATTGTCTATTCCACTTAAAATTCTATTCAGTGCATCATAGCTATAGGTATAAGTTTTGGTGCTAGAATCGGTATTTAAACTATTCCAACTGGTTTGACTAATATTTCCATTAAACAGAGCCGTTCCGCTAGTAGGGTCGTTATATCTCAAGGTAAAATTAAACAGGTCGTTATCACTGTTACTGTCTTGGTTGATGTTTTTTAACCATCCTCTTACATTATAATCATAATCTACATTTTGTAGTCCTTTGCTATTGTCTACAATATGTAAGTCTTCTATTTGAGTACCGTCATTATATACGCTAATATCACCCAAAAGATTTCCTGAAGAAGCTGTTTGGGAGATATAGAAGGTATCTCCGTTTTGTTTGTAGTGAATTTTATCTCCAATTCGCTCTACTCTAAAAACATCTCCTATTTGAAATGAATTAAAAGTCCCTCTGTTTACCGTATTTTCATAAATAACAATGTTAGAACCCTGATTGTAGATTGCGTAATCTATGGTTGTCCAAACTTCATTTATATTGGTGTCTGAAAGACCTACCATAAAATAGGTATTGCTTCCCACCGTATATTCTAGATAACCATCACCTTGAATACTTCCTAAGGTAGCCAACCCTGCATTCCAGCCATCGGCACCTACTTTGGTAATCACATTATTGCTAATTGTTATTCTGCTGGTTACATCTGTATATCCTTTTTGGGTTCCGTTTCCTGTAAGTTTAGACTCTAATTGCCCTAGATCATCATAGTTATTCTTAATCACCCGTTCTGTAAGGTGATTCTCTACCTTTTGAGTTTGAGCCAACAACCGATCTTGATGGTCATACTCAAATCTATCTACAGTTACAATATCTGCATTCCCTGTTTTCTTGTGTGTGGTTTTAGTTTCCAATACTTTCCCAACAAAATCTAACTTACTTTCTATAATATCGGTGGTTTGTAGATAATCATTCTTAGAATACACATACACTGGTCTTGCTTTGTCATCATAATAAGTAAGTGTAGTAATCCAGTTTGTAGTACCTAATACGTTGGTTTTAGAAACCGTTGGCAATCCTTTGGTGTTGGTTGTTATAGATGCTCCAAATACAGTTGTTGGTGCAGTAAATCCAGAAGGCAGATCTACATAAGTATCATAATAGTTGATGGTATGAATTTCACTATAATCTGTAGGAAAAGTACTACTTGTATAATATATTAATGTTCCTGCCTTTGTAATTGGCGTAGCAATCATTGATTCAAATGGCGTATTATATAGGTATGCAAAATCTTGCCATGCTGCTCTACTTTGAGTATTGTGGTAAAAAATTCCTGTACTAGCTACTCTTCCAAAAACGTCGTATTTGGTAAATATCCACTCTCTATCTATCCTCATATTCGCATCCTGTGTTAGGATTGGTCTGTCTAATTTATCGTAAATAATATACTCCCAACCTTTACCAGGGATTTTCTTTTCTATCAGTCTACTTCTAGTGTCATAGATGTACTGATAACACAGGTCGTTTAACTCTGCTGTTGAAACTCCATTTGAAGTAATCACCTTGGGAGGCAGTACGTAGGTTAGATTTCCGTAGTTATCATACACATAATGAGTGTCATGAGCTGTATTGTTGTCATAGGTTCTTTTTAAAACTACCTGCCCTTGTTTGTTGGTAAACTCTTCTGTTGTGTGGTTTGATGCGTCTGCGACGCTCCAATTCTCGTCCTTGGTTACTGTTTTTGTAAGCTCACCTGCACTGTAATCTCCTGTATTAGATAGTGAAGGAGTGTATTTATCTCCCGAAAGTACGGTTGTTGCTCTATAGTATTTTACCTCACTTGCTATATTGGTTGCATATTCTAATTTAATACTATGTCCGTCAGAATACCCTTTGTTTGCAACAGTACCGCTTCCTTTTTTCCATACCTCTCCAGGTGCTGTTTGTTCTATAGGTCTGCTTAATGGTGAGTTTTCTAATACCTTCTCTGAAAATGAATTGATATCGGTAATATTGGCAACGCCTGCAAAATCATTGGCATATTTTCCTTGGTAATAGCCTTGTGTTGCCAAGCCTGCATTCTGATTAAAACTACCGTCAGAAGAATTAGAGGCATAGGGCAAGTATTCTTTCAATTGCCTACCTAAACCATCGTATT
>JAESUF010000369.1 GCA_016763215.1 Flavobacteriaceae bacterium | reverse complement strand
TATTTCTTTGGCTACAGTAACACCATCTTTAGTGACTGTTGGGGCTCCAAAAGATTTAGAAATAATTACATTACGCCCTCTAGGACCTAAAGTTACTTTTACTGCATTTGCTAAAGCATCTACTCCGCGCTTTAAGCCATCTCTTGCTTCTATATCGAACTTTATATCTTTTGCCATGGTTAAAATTTTAATTTTATAGTTTCCGAAAAGCGGAGATATGTTAGTTTTTAATTAATAACTTCGTTTAAATTGATGAGATTCCTACTTCCGCAGGAATGACAATTAAACAATTGCTAAAATGTCGCTTTCGCGCATCATTAAATAGTCTTTTCCTTCTAGCTTTAATTCTGTTCCTCCATATTTGCCATACAAAACAGTATCGCCAACTTTAACGGTTAAAGGTTCATCTTTTTTACCATTACCAATAGCGACTACTGTTCCTTTTTGAGGTTTTTCTTTAGCGTTATCTGGAATAATAAGACCTGAAGCGGTTGTAGTTTCAGCAGCAGCTGGTTCAACGAGAACTCTATCTGCTAAAGGTTGAATGTTCAATCCCATTTATTGTGATTTTTTTCCCGTTTTTAAACAGGTAGGTTAATTTAATTGTACGTTTTTTAATTTGTCAGAAATTATGCCATTAGTCACAAACTGACATATTTACTAAATGTACCTAGTAAAAGGTAATATTCGGGTAAAAAAAATGCCAACGTGTCATTTGCGTTGGCATTTTTTTTAACTCGTTTGAGCCTATTTTTTGACTGTATCGTTTGCTACAGGTGCGGTATTGTTTGCTGGAGGTGTTGTGCTTACATCTTCTAATGTGTTTTGTAAGTTAATGCCACCATCTCCTTCTCTTGGAATTGCAAAATTTGCTAATAATATTAAAGTAAACAGTGCGATTGCTAAAGTCCAGGTTGTTCTGTCTAAAAAGTTATTGGTATTTTGAACACCTCCTAAAGATTGTGCTCCACCACCTCCAAATGAAGAAGATAATCCTCCTCCTTTAGGGTTTTGTACCATTACAATTAATATTAATGCTATAGCAATAATTAAGATTAATATTAAAAAAGCTGTGTAACTCATGATTTATTTTTTTGTAAAATTTTGATTGTCCTAATTTGGACTGCAAAGAAACCACTTTTTTCTGGATATTTCAAACTTAAAATCTCATAAGCCTTAATGGCTTTAGAGAACTTTTTTTGCTCTAAATAGACCTTTGCAAGTGTTTGAGTCATTAGAGATTTGTCTGCTTTATTTTTAGAGATTGAGACCTCAATTTTTTCTTCCTTTTCGATAGGAGTAATCTTTGGGTTGTTTTTAATAAAACGATCGATTAAGAGGTTTCTCCCAACTTTTTTTTCTGAGGATTTTTGCTGTTTTCTAGTGATGGGTTCTTTGGTAGATAATTGCAGCCATTCTTGGAATGAATGCGTCTCCTTTTTTGAGAAGTTAAGAGGTTTTCCTAAGTCCAATTTTTCTTCTACAACAGAGACTATCTCTTCTGGGTCAATTACTTCTTCTCGCGATATTTTTTCTGTTATCTGTTGGTGGATATCAAATTGTTTTTCAAATGTTTTTGATGTAATAAAATCAAAAAGAACCGATCTGTCTGTCGTGTAGGCTGCAGTTACTTTTAATTCATTGTTATAGCGAAAACTCTCTTGATCTTTTAAGCCTTTGAGGTGTAATGCTCTGGCAGATTGAAAAAAAGGATATTTTTTAATGATAGACTTTAGTTCAGATACTTGCTCATTTTTAAGGGCCTCTGGTTGGTTCAGTAAATTTGTGTAGACTTCTAAATTCATTACCACTTAGCGACTGATGCGTTAAAAATATCTTGAATAATTCGCTCTAAAATTTCATCTAAAGCAGTCTCTAATACACCTCCTGTTAATTGCGAGTTTGCATCAAAGTCTGAATAAAAAGAAAATTGTTTTTCAAAGTCATCTTCTTCTTTTAAGCGATTGTAAAAACGAACATTTACAGTAATTGTTAACCTGTTTTGTGCAGCGGTCTGTTGCGCTGTAGCACTCATTGGGTTTACCCTGTATCCCGTAATTTCTCCCTCATAACGCAAATCACCTCCATTACTAACAGAGGTTAAATTTGTTTGACGTAAAAAGAGATCTTGCATGTCTTGCGTAAATTTCTGACTTAACGTGGGCTCTACTAGAGGAGCTTGGTTTGGGAAAAAATCTACCTGTAATGTTTTTGCGTCACCAACATTTCCAGTATTAAATTTATAGATACCACAACCCAATAGAAGGGATGTAGTTATTAAAAAGAATAGAAAGTATATTGGCTTTTTCATCAGTGATTCAAATGTACAATTTAATTACAAATCGTATTGTTTAATTTTTCTATACAAAGTTCGTTCCGAAATCCCTAGTTCTTGGGCAGCTAGCTTTCTTTTCCCTTTGTTTTTCTCTAAAGAACGTCTAATCATTTCAACTTCTTTTTCTTGTAAGGATAAACTTTCATCTTCTTCAATAGTCTCAACAAAATCATAATTGTTTTGGATATTAGATTGAGGTATTTGTACAACTTCTACCGGATAATGTTCCGATTGCTTTTCCTGATATATTTTTTCAATTAACTGATGATTTTCCGCCTGTACTTTTTCAGAATTCCCTTTTTGCATTAAATCTAAGGTTAATTTCTTTAGATCGTTAATGTCATTTCGCATATCAAAAAGAATCTTATACATAATATCTCTTTCTGTAGCAAAGTCACTCCTATCTGAATTGCCTCCAATTACAGCAGGTAGGTTTCCGCGATGGTTTGGTAGATATTGGCTAATTTTTTCAGCACTAAT
Organism: Flavobacteriaceae bacterium; assembly: GCA_016763215.1. The sequence goes on along the minus strand of JAESUF010000369.1, from coordinate 2,174 downwards.
CAACCTGCTTTCTTCAACTACAGATATTTGTTCAGCAATATTTCGCAGCTGTCGAATGTTTCCAGGAAAACGATAGTTTACGAGTAGGTGTGTTGCATTTTCATCCAACCGAATGGTAGGCATTCTATATTTTTGAGCAAAATCTGCTGCAAATTTTCGAAATAATAAATGGATGTCTTCATTTCGTTCTCGTAAGGCAGGCAAATGAATTTCAATAGTACTTAAACGATAGTATAAATCTTCTCTGAATTTTTCTTTAGCAATTGCGTCCTGCATATTCACATTTGTTGCAGCAACAATACGAACATTTGTTTTCTGTACTTGAGAAGAACCTACTTTAATGTATTCTCCATTTTCTAGAACACGTAACAAACGTACCTGTGTTGTTAATGGAAGTTCTCCTACCTCATCTAAAAAAATTGTTCCGCCGTCAGCAACCTCAAAATACCCTTTTCTAGCACCTACAGCTCCTGTGAAGGCTCCTTTCTCGTGACCAAACAACTCACTATCTATTGTTCCTTCAGGAATTGCACCACAGTTTACAGCAATGTATTTTGCGTGTTTTCTATGTGATAATTGATGAATTATTTTAGGAATATTTTCTTTTCCAACACCACTTTCACCGGTTACCAAAACAGAAATATCTGTAGGAGAAACTCGTACAGCTTTTTCTAAGGCACGGTGTAAATGAACATCATTTCCGATGATGCCAAAACGTTGTTTTATAGCTTGTATATTTTCCATGTTTATTTTTTGAAGCAAGATGATATTGAGTCATGCGCCATGACAGCCTAAATTTCTTGGTTCAGTTTTTTAGTTGTTATCTGAATATTCAACTGCAGTTCCTCTCAGGGTTGCAGAGGTGCAATCTTCAACTTTCACATTCACAAAATCACCTAATTTATAATGCTCTTTTGGAAAAACAATTACCGTGTTCTGAGTATTTCTACCTTTCCATTCGTTTACATTCTTTTTAGAAGTTCCTTCAATTAAAACTTCTTCTGTTTTCCCTAAATGTTGTTGAGTTCTATACAAACTATGTTCTTGTTGTAAATCGATAATCTCTTGTAAACGCCTTTTCTTAATTGGAAGCGGAACATCATCTGGCATTTTTTTAGCCGCCAAAGTCCCAGGCCTTTCAGAATAAGCAAACATAAAACCGAAATCGTATTTTACATGCCTCATTAAATCTAAGGTAGCTTGATGATCTTGTTCGGTTTCACCACAAAATCCAGCAATCATATCTTGACTCAAAGACATTTCTGGAATGATCCTAAAGATATTATCAACTAGTTCCATGTACTCTTCTCGCGTATGTTGGCGATTCATCGCCTTTAGCATAGTGTTACTTCCGCTTTGTACAGGTAAGTGGATGTATTTGCAAATATTCGTATGTTTAGCCATGGTGTGAATTACATCTAAACTCATGTCTTGAGGGTTCGAAGTTGCAAAACGAAATCTCATTTTTGGGAACTCAGTTGCACACATATCTAACAATTGAGCAAAATCTACAGCAGTAGCTTGTGCTATTTCTGATGCTTTCTTGAAATCTTTTTTCAATCCGCCACCATACCATAGATAGCTATCTACATTTTGGCCTAATAAAGTAATCTCTTTGAAATTTTGATCACTCATCGATTTAATTTCTTCTAGAACACTTTTTGGATCTCTACTCCTCTCTCTTCCGCGAGTAAAAGGAACTACGCAAAACGTGCACATATTATCGCAGCCACGAGTAATAGAAACAAATGCAGAAACGCCATTAGAATTTAAACGAACAGGTGCAACGTCTCCGTATGTTTCCTCATTAGATAAAATTACGTTTATGGCATCTCTTCCAGCATCAATTTCTTTTAGTAAGTTAGGCAAATCTCTATAGGCATCTGGTCCAACAACTAAATCAACAATTTTTTCTTCTTCTAAAAATTTTTCTTTTAAACGTTCTGCCATACAACCGAGTACTCCAACTTTCATCGTTGGATTTATCTTTTTAACAGCGTTGTATTTTTGTAGGCGCTTACGAATAGTAACTTCAGCTTTTTCACGAATAGAACAAGTGTTTACCAAAACCAAATCGGCCTCTTCTAAGTTTTGAGTGGTGTTAAACCCTTGCTTAGAAAGTATTGAGGCAACAATTTCACTATCATTCATATTCATTTGACACCCATAACTTT
>JAESUF010000035.1 GCA_016763215.1 Flavobacteriaceae bacterium | reverse complement strand
TTTCAAATTTGCACGATGAATCCAACCTGTAGTTTTCCCAAGCTTACCACCAAATTTCCCTTTACTCCTTTTAAACATAAAGACTTCTCTCTTGCCTGGGTGAATAATTGGTTTTACTCCGGCAACACCTCCTCTAGCTTCAATATTTTTATCTATTCCCCATTCTTCTAACCACTTATCTAGGTCTAGTGTACTAGATTGCCCTTCATGAAGTAGGTATTCTGACACATCAAATCCAATCCCTCCGGCTCCAATAACAGCTACTCTTTTCCCTACTGGTTTTTTATGCTTCAACACATCTAAATAGCTTAGTACTTTTTCATGTTCTATACCTTCAATCTTTGGTGTTCTCGGCTTGATCCCTGTAGCAATAATAATTTCATCAAAATCTGATTTCTGAAGATCATCTATAGTGACTCTAGTATTTAATTTCACAGATACATTGTGCAATTCTATTTGCCTGTTGAAGTACCGAATGGTCTCATAAAATTCTTCTTTCCCCGGAATTTGTTTGGCGATATTAAATTGCCCGCCAACTTCTTTGTCTGCGTCAAACAATGTTACTTGATGTCCACGCTGACCAGCAATTGTTGCTGCTGCCATTCCAGCCGGACCTGCACCAACTACTGCAATTTTCTTTGAAACTTGAGCTAAATCATAATTAAATTCTGTTTCATGACATGCTCTTGGATTCACCAAGCAGCTAGCTACTTTTTGTTTGAACACATGATCTAAACAAGCTTGATTGCAAGCAATGCATGTATTTATCTCATCAGATTTTTCTTGTTCGGCTTTATTTACCCATGCTGGATCTGCTAAAAATGGACGTGCCATAGAAATCATGTCTGCATCTCCTCTAGCCAATACTTCTTCGGCAGTTTCAGGCATATTAATACGATTGGATGTAATTAAAGGAATTGAAACCTCTTCCTTCATTTTCTTTGTTACCCAAGTAAATGCGGCTCTTGGCACAGAGGTAGCAATTGTAGGTATTCTAGCTTCATGCCACCCAATTCCTGTATTAATTATAGTCGCTCCCGCTTTTTCAATTTCTTTTCCTAGCATCACAACTTCCTCCCAAGTGCTTCCCTTTTCTATGAGGTCTAGCATGGATAATCTGTAAATGATAATAAAATCTTCCCCAACAGCTTCTCTTATCTTCTTTACTAATATAATAGGCAATCGCATTCTATTTGCATACGCTCCTCCCCATTCATCTGTTCTTTTATTGGTATGCTTAGTAATGAATTGATTGATTAAATACCCTTCTGATCCCATGATCTCTACACCATCATATCCAGCCACTTTTGATAATTTGGCACAATTCACAAAATCTCTAATGGTTCTGTTGATTCCTGATTTTTTTAATTTAAAAGGTTTAAACGGAGTTATGGGTGATTTAATCTTGGATGGGGCTACATTAAATGGGTGATACCCATATCGTCCAGCATGTAGTATTTGCATACAAATTTTCCCTCCTTCATCATGAACAGCTTTTGTTATTTTCTGATGATGCCTTGCATGTTTTTTATTAGACATTCTTGCCGAGAAAGGGCCAGTCCATCCTTGTACATTAGGTGCAATTCCTCCAGTAACTATTAGTCCCACTCCTCCTCTAGCTCGCTCTGCATAATAGGTTGCAATTCTTTCTAATCCATTCTTCTCTTCTTCTAAACCTGTATGCATCGACCCCATTAGGATGCGATTTTTTAAGGTTGTAAACCCTAGGTCTAAAGGCTCAAAAATGTGTGGGTATTTCATATTGAATTCATTAATTATTATGCATGCATAGCACTTTGCAAGATACGATTTTTTGGAAAACAAGATCGATTCAAAAGGTAACAAAAAAATCGCCTAGAACTTCCATTCTAGGCGACCTTAACAAAGATTACTTCTTTGTGTATTATTTAAGAATTAAATGCTGAATAAAAAACTCCATCATTCTATCTCTACTAACTGCTGTATGACCTTTGTCTGGTCCAACTTGTACCTCAAAACTTTTTCCAGCTCGCTGTAAAGCTTGTATTAATTGTAAAGAATTTGATGGATGTACATTGTTATCGTTTGTTCCATAAAAGATCATTAGCTCACCTTTTAAATCTTTTGCATATTTCATCAAACTAGAATCATCATACCCTTTTTTGTTATTCTCTAACAAGTTCATATAACGTTCTGTGTATATGTTGTCATAGTTTCTCCAGTCAGTTACTGCTGAATTTGCTACTGCTGCATGATATACGTCTGGAAATCGTAACAAACTCAATCCAGCTGTCGTTCCTCCATATGAAGTTCCGTAGACACCTACTCTTGTTTTATCAAAATAAGGTCTATTGTATAAAGATCTAACTCCTGCTGCAAAATCGTCCATTTCTACAATTCCTAAATTTCCATACAGTTTATCTAGCATTCTTTTCCCTCTACCTCCTACGTTTCTTCCATCGATATTTACAATTAAAAAACCCAATTCTGTTAATGGACTTGGATATCTAAAAGATTCTCTAAATGCGTTGGTATCTGGCCCTCCATAGTTATCTAAGATTAATGGATACTTTTTTGAAGGATCAAAATCTGATGGGAAATGGATTGCTCCATGTAACTGTGTTTTTCCATCGACAGAAGTAAATGTAAATGTTTCTACAGTTCTAAAACCTAACTCATTAAATTGAGTCATGTCACTTTTTGCAAATTCAGCAAGAACTTTTCCTTTTGCATTTACAAGACTAACAAATGGAGGAATTTTATGTGTTTGAGCAACATCTACAAAATGTTTATCTGTTGGCGATAAACTAACTCTATGGTTGTAAGCGGGATTTGTTAAACGAACATCTTTTGTTCCGTTTAATTTCACTCGGTGTAATTGCATTTTCATATGGTTATCACCACTTCGAGCCATGTAATATAACAATCCCTTTTTTTCATCAACTTTAACAATATTGGAAACTTCAAAATCATGGTTTGTAATACTATTTACCAATGTTCCATTGTAGTTGTATAAGTAGTAATTTTTATATCCATTTCTTTCAGAAGCCCAAATAAAGTGTTTGCTATCTTCTAATTCATAGATGTCTGGAGAATTCTCTGTAAAACTAGGAAACCACTCTTCTCTAACCACAACTCTAGTTTTACCTGTTGTAGGGTTACCAGCTTTGTACTCCATCACATCTTGCTTACGGTTTGTGCTATGAAAAAGCAGTTCTTTACCATCAGGAGACCACTGTATATCATATAAATAAGTACCGATAGCCCCATCATTATAGGGTTTACCATCACGTGTATCTAACGTGATCGTTTTTTTAGTTTCTAAATCGTACACCAATAAATCTACAGGTAAGTTCTTAGCTCCTACTTTAGGATATGCTTCTACTTCTAAAGAATCTTGTATTCTTGTTTGATGATAAATAACATAGTATTTTTTTGCATTTTTCTCTTCAAATCGATAAAAAGCTACTTTTTTACTGTCTGGAGACCACCACATTGCTGTGTTCTGACCTAACTCTTCTCCATACACCCAAGTAGCAATTCCATATTTCACTTGATTCTCATCATTTCCATCGCTAGTAATTGCAACTACATTAGAACCTTCAGCGCTACTAATGTACATGTTTCTATCTTTGGTATAGGCTTCTAATTTCTTATCCGGTGAAGTGGCTGAAGGGTATTGTCTACCTCGAGCCGGTCTATTTCCTCTACTAAATGGACGTCTTTGTGGTCTCTTATATTCTTCAGATTTAACAACTTTCTTTTTTCGAACATCGAAAGTATGAGTCATGTTATCCTCAACATAAGTAAATGTTTTACCATCTTTACTCCATACTACTCTAGATGGAGCTCTTTTTATTGATCTATATAGTTGAGATCCCATTTTACGATACTGATCATACCTTGGCATCTTTTTTAATTTGTCTTGGGCAGTACTGTCTGTAACTGACATAAAACAAAATGATAAGCAAAGTAATAGTATTGCTTTTTTCGAATGGCTAAAATTCATTTGAATTGGATTATAAATTAATGAAGTAGTAAAGTTACTTTAAAATAGGAAGTTTAAAAGTTAAAATCTATAAAAAAAACCGTCTAAAGATTTTACTCTCTAGACGGTTCATTTATGCTGAGTATTTTTTATTCTTAGTATAAATGCCCCATTTTTCCTTGCTGAAAATCTCGTAAAGCCTCCATAATTTCAGTCTGTGTATTCATCACATAAGGTCCCCAAGAAGCCACCTTTTCATTGATCGGTTCTCCTGACAATATTAATAGGTTACTCTCTTCAATTGCCTCAAAGGAAATAGTCTCTCCATCTTCTTGAAAAGTGACCATTTGAGCAGCTCCTTTCTTCAAATTATGTTCATTATTCACTAAGACTTCTCCATCTAATAAATAAAGTAATGCTTTATGAGTCTTTGGAATAGTCACATTCATTTTACCTTTTGCTGTTGCTTTAGCAGTAAAGACATTTACAGGTGTTTGAGTTTTTATCAACCCTTTTAATTCTCCTTGTTCACCAGCTACAACTTTAAGAGTCACCGATTTTTCTGCATTCTCTACAACAGGAATATCATCACTTTTAACATGTTGGTAGGCTGGTGGTATCATTTTATCTTTTGCAGGAAGATTTAACCACAATTGAATTCCTTCTAACTCGCCTCCTTTTTTCACAAATTCTTTGGTAGGTCCTTCTGCATGAATGATGCCTCTACCTGCTGTAGTCCATTGCACATCTCCTGCCTTTACAAGCATTTCATTCCCTAAAGAATCTCTGTGTAATTGCTCTCCTTTAAATAACAATGTAATTGGTTCAAAGCCTCTATGTGGATGCGGCCCCAAATCAAAAGGATTATTGAATTCACTAATTGCATAGGGCCCATAATGATGCAATAATAAAAAAGGGTCTACTTGCTCAATTCCTTCTGTTGGTATGGGTTGTCTTAATCGTATGGGTCCCATGTTTACTAATGGACTCCCTACCACCTCTTTTATGGATTTTAATTTATTTTCCATGGAAATTATTTATTTAAATTTTTTTTATCTAATTTTATCTAATAAACTACTTAAAATAGTAGCCTCTTCTTCAGTTAAATTTTCTAAGAAATCTAACTTCGTATTATCATCAATCTGCTGTAAAAGTTTCAATCCGCCTTCACTTATAGTAATGTAAACTACTCTTCTGTCATGATCACAACGTACACGGTCTATAAGGTTTTTATCACATAGTTTGTCCATCAAACGCGTTGCATTTGGGGCTCTATCAATCATTCTGTCCTTAATCGTCTGCACTTTTATTGCTTCGGTTGCACCACGTAAGATTCTTAAAATATTATACTGTTGTGGTGAGATTCCATAAGGTTTAAAAAATTCATTTTCATGACTTTGAATCCAGTTTGCTGTGTACTTAATATTGATCAGCGCTTTTACCTTGTCATTAATAAATTTAGAATTAATGTCTTTAGAGATATCTCCCATAACTAGCCTCTTAATTTTAGATCTTTCATAATCGAATTAAAATCATCTGAAGACGGTGTTAAAAACACTTCATCGTCTACAAACAATGTTGGAAACTTAAGCTCTCCACTATACAATTCCTTAGTATGAGATTTTGCTTCCTCATCTTTAAAAACATCTTTATAGTCGAATTTCACTTCAGCCATTCGTAAGAAATTTTTAAAAGCCACTGTATGTGCATGCCCTTGTTTTCCGTATAAAGTAATTTTCATTTTAGTTTCTCCTTTCTAGGTGTAAAGTTACGAAAATATATTTTAGTTTCCAAGGAATATACTTCTATTGTATCTATTAAAAAAACGCATCTGTAGATACAGATGCGTTTATAAAATATATTCTCACGTATTATTTAATAGAGAGCGCTCTTGAAGGACATTCACTTACTTGCGCAATAATTCTTTCAGAAGGAGCTGCATTCATGTCTACCCATGGTTTTCTTCTTGGGTCAAAAACTGGAAGCAATTCTTTCCAACATTTCTTAGAATGTGTACACATATGGGGCTGCCAAACAACAGTAACATCACCATTGGTGTATTCTTTTACTATTTTTTTAGCGCTGTCCATCGAATTACTTTTTAGGCTTATCTCTATTCATTTCTTTCATGTCAACATCCTTCATTTCTACCCCCAATAAATGTTTACTAAAATAATCTGCTTTCATCCAGAAGAAATATTCAGTCATTTTTCCATAACCATGGCGTTGCCCTGGCATTAACATAAAATCAAATCGTTTGTTCGCATTTATTAATGCATTTGCCATACGAATGGTGCCCCCTGGGTGAACATTGTTATCAACATCACCAGTAACAAGCATTAATTCTCCTTTTAAGTTTTTAGCGAGAGTTTGATTTTTATCTATTCTGTATTTGTACGATATTTCTCCTTTTGCATTTTTCTCTTCTTCGACACCATGATGAGTTTCACTCCACCAACTATTGTATACCGTATTATCATGATTTCCTGATGAAGAAACCGCAGCATGGAAAAAGTCTGGGTAAACTAACATTGCTGCAGTCGACATGAATCCTCCTCCTGAGTGACCAAAAATTCCAACTTTATCAAGATTGATAAAAGAATGTCTATCTGCCAATTGCTCAGCAACATATTTTTTATCAGCCAATCCATAATCTCTTAAATTTCCATACCCGTAAGTATGATACCATTTAGAACGATCTGGGTGTCCTC
>JAESUF010000368.1 GCA_016763215.1 Flavobacteriaceae bacterium | reverse complement strand
TTTTGTATAAATCTTTTTGGGTTTTGTACCGTTTTCTTGCAGGAAATTTCCTGATCACTTCTCTAGCTTCTCGCACCATATCTATTCCTGTCGCTCTAGAAACCTCTACATGTGCTATTTCATAACCTCTTTCTGAAGCAACAACATTCGCTCCAGCTTCAGCAGTACTAAATGCTGATAAAAATGTACTTATTTCTGAAAGAATACAATTCTGCTCGGCTTTCCAAGCATTTAACAATACACTTAAATCTTCGAATTGACATTTGTATTTACTTAAATCAATCTTTTTATTTGTTGTATCTATAGAGAGGGCTTTCACATCAAAACTGAGTCCTTTTTCTTCTCTTACTTTGATAATTCTTTCCAAAGCATCTCGATACATTTTACCCTGATGTCCCTCTATTCTATAAAAATTAAAACAATCTAAACTATACTCTAATGGTTTTCGAATAGAAGGGACATTGGCTAAATTTTCTTTGTGATAACTGAGGTTAAATTGATGTTTTAAATTCCTTGTTTTTTGAAAGCTCCAATTTGTTAAAAGAGTTTCATTTACGTTGTAGTAGAAAGGAATGGTTTTATCTTGTAATTTTCCACAGGCCTTAGAAGGTGTTATTTTTATAACATTTCCTTTGCTAGAAAAACGGTAATTAAATATTAAATCTTTTACTCTTTTCAAAAGACTAATTACTTTTTGATAGTTAAGATCTTCATGACCAATAATTGGTGATTTATAAAATTGATGTCTGAGGCTTAGAAATGGTTTGTCTTCTTTTATTTTCCCTAACATCAAGTGTTTTGGGAATGAACCTATCTGTGGACAGCAATGAACATTTAAGTGTAATAACAACTCCTTTATTTCATTGTAGGTATCAATAATATCTTTTAAAACATCATATCGATATTGAAAATCTGCTGGAATTGCACTAGGACTCAATCGAAAAATTCTAGCCATCCCGAGAGCTGGTGAAGCTACCTGAAACTTTCTGTAAATGGCATCTAAACCATCCTTTAGCTCCCTCAAAGTAGTATCGGCTTTGATGGCATTGTAATAATTTTGTTTGAGACTTTTATAGGTTTTAGTATTCCTACTTGTTAATACAACTCTTTTTGCTTGTACCTCTGGCAACGCACTATAGGTTTCATACCAATTATGTTTGTTGTAAATTGGGTCTTGACTCGCAATATATTCTGCATCATCAATAGAAACTAATAGGGCTTTCAATTTTGCTACTTGTTCAATCCCTTGATTATCACAACTGAGCTTTGTACATAAATCTCCTTCTTTTGAGTAGTTCTCTAGATACAACAAGACAACCATGTTTTCTATAGTAGGAAAGTCTTTTAAATCTCTATAAGAGTCACTGTCATTATTTTCTTCATACAATTCCCACAAATTAATTTGCTTTTCATTTGGCGCGATAAAGTGATTGTATTGAGAATTATCGTCAACATATTTCTTATAAAATCTATATTTTTTTATGGGAAGAGCTATCGATTTTAACGTGTGGTCTTTTTTCCTTTTTCAGTGGTCGATTTTTCTTGCAACGCCAATAAATCTCCATCTGTAGTAACACCGCGTCCTTGAGTAATATTTACACTAAAATCACTTTCGTCGTATGCGATATTAAAACCACAAACAATTCCAACACCACTTAAACTGGTTCTAGACAAACGGTATTGATCATCGAAATAATCTAAGAATCCATTTAACTGTGTTTCAGTTAGTACCTGGTTTTTATTAAACTTGCTATATTGTGTAGAAATATCTACTAATTTTGTATTGATTTCATTTAATTTAGTCGCCATCGCTGTCTGTTTTTAGTGTTCCTAAATTGGTTTGCCCTAATATGATTCTTCCTTCTAACTCATCACTCTCATCTGCACAATCCAACAATCGTCCAATAGGATAAATAGAGTTTAGTTTAGACATTGTGTCTATTAGGTTTTTGTGTTCGTTATTTTCTTGGGGTTGTTCTTGATCTAAATTAGTTTTCGCTAGCAAATAGTCTTTGTAGGCGTTTTCAAAACACCACAAATCATTCTCTTCATCTTTCACCATATTTCTTCGGTGCCCAACCCAACAAATCCTTGGTAAAATGTGAGCTGGTAGTTCTTCTTTAATAATATTTTCAATATAATTCCGGAAGTCAGGATTTGAAAATCGATAGGTATATCCTGGTAAAACAATGCTCACTCGATATGAATATGGATCGATACTACAGTCATCACAATCGTCTGCACAAATGGGCATAAACTCTTCCTTTTTTGCTGTGTTATTTGTAACATCTGGCCTTAGAAGAATATGTTCTACTAAAAACATTCCCTCTTCAGAAAATTGGTGTTTAAAAAATGATATTAATGCTACTAATGCTTCTTCTAAACCTTCTAAGCTAGCGTAATCCTTAAATTGTTTTCCAATGATGTAGCCTATACTTGATTTTGGAATATCTGGATTAATTATTCGAGAAGAATACTCTCCTGAATCTGTTTGATACACTTCAATATTATCAATTACTGTCCTATTTTCAAATGCCTTTTTAAAAGTATTTTCAATGGATTTCTCTGAAGCCTGAATAATCTGTAATACGGCAAAGTAAAGTTCATCTGTTGCTTTTACTATTGTCTTATAGTTTGCCGTTGAAGCTAAAATAATAGTCCCTTCTGTATCTCTTACTCGCCATCTGTATACTTTTTTAGAATTTGAATCTATGAATTCATACACTTCAATGTAAGAAGAGGTAAGATCTCTTCTTGAATAATTCTTGACTCCAACTAAGCGGGAAACTCGTTTTTGAAATCCAGCAATATTGTCTGTATTCCACAGTGTATCTATGGGTTGTTTGTAATAATTAAAAGCACTTCCCCTTTGCGAACTAATTGCGATATAATCTTTTAGAAAGGCTTCTTTATTCGCTAAAATAATTTCGTCAGAAACCGACCCGTACAATGTTTTCATTAGAAAAGCATAGTCTCCAAATTTCTCTGCGAAACGAGCCAGTAAATGATCTAATATTTCATTTCTACGTTCAATATTATTGTCAAATTTGTCAAATAACAATTCTGTTAGTTCAACTTCATTATTGGTTGGATACTCGTCTACTAAATCTTCAAAACCTTTGATTCCTGTTACAGTTTGTGCGAAATACGTTTTGGTTTCTGTTCTGTTGATTGATAAAAGGTCTTTTACTTTTGATAAGTGTTGGAAATAATTTGCCAAAATTTTATCAAAAAATAACAGGTAAGATTTTAATTGTTTTGCCTGCGACTTTCTTTCAGTGGTCGCTCGTGCGCTTAACCCTTCTTGCCCAATTCCGTAAGTATCAGGGAAGTCATTTTGAATTGTGCTGTATGCATTTGCTTCTACATAAGTCCCATTCGGAAAGTCTAACCTTTTATCTTTTTTTGCTTGTGTTTGTTGTATTAAAGCCTCTTGTTCTAATTCTTTTTTGAATCTTTCAACTTCAACTTCATTAATATTTAAAGGCAATACTCCTTTACTGTAATTGAGTGTGCTTTTATCACAAAGAATTGGTTTCTTTTCCGGGTCTAGACAAATCACCCAATCATTTTTTAATTTTTTTGAAGAATCACAGTGCCCTATTGAAATGTCTTTAATGAGTTTTACACCGTCAATATTCGTAATGATTTTCATCAGATCAGACAGTCTTACTTCTTTTCTAAGATCTGCTTCTTTTAATTCTTCTGTATCTATAAAACCGTTGTCTAAAAGTGGTCCATCAAATATTTGATCTGGTGTATATCCCTTAGCTAACATTTCCTTTATACTATAAAACTGTGGAAATGGAGAGAAATAATTATTAATTTCAAACAATACATTTGCATGTACTTCTTCTTCATTGGCTTCTTTTTCTACTTCAATGTTTGCACAAACGGAAACAGCTTGTGTTTCTACCTTTTGTATCACAACAAGGTCTTCACATAAGTTTCTATTTTGATGGTACTTTTTCTTAATAGCTTCTTTAATAAGTTCTATTTCTTTCTCTTGTTTCTCTTGTGAAAATTTTTCATCAAAAGCATCAAATTCAACTAAAAGAGTATACAATCCTTTAAGTTTAAAATCGTCTCTCAAGGTTATATCTAAATGAGAAAATTTGTTTTCATTATAGGTCAGTTCGTTATCCTGACAACTTACATAGACCTGTTTTTTATATTTTTCCAACCAACAATTCCGAACCCCTTTTATGTCTATAAACAACTTTCTATAGTCTAATTCATTGACAGGTTTACTTGGAAACACCTCTGAGGCTTTGTGAAACTGACTATCAATAGTATGACTCGGGTCATTTGAAGTCAATAAATTTTCAATAGGAGTTTCGATGCGATTTCCTAAATCCGTGATTGCATAGGAAAGCATCTCAGTCATGGTTACTCCTGGATCATGTGAGTTAAGATCGGTCCATAAATCACCTCCCAATTCTTCTATATATTCTATTCCTAATTGTTTTAAAAAATAGAAGTCTAAATCATCTTTGGTGGCAACATTTTTAGGTATTGCAATATGTTTATCTATACCTGACATTCTTTTTCTTCTTCTTTTAACTCTCCTTTACAGGGAGTTAGGTTCGTTTTTATTGTATGTTTTTTCGCAGAGACTAAAATTGATTTTGGGTCAGCTGGACTAATATTTATTTCATCTTTTTCGTTTCCATCTTTTTTCATTGTTACTTTTTGCAAATAGTCTACATACTCTAATTTCTCTAGATAATCGATCAAAACACTTCTGTGTAATGTGATTCCAAAAGCAACTTCTTTGGCGTCATCAAAAGCCCAAGGCGACAAAAATTTGATCATATCTTCGTCTATTTTTTTAGCATAAAAACTCTTGTCAAGGCCTTCATTAAATTTCACTTCTAAACTAATGGTCACTTTCTCATAGTTTGGGTTAATCACTTTTGTTTTGACATGCATTGAGTTTAACTCATTAATGTATGCTTCTACTTTAGTAAGCAACCCTTTACTTAATCGTGGTTCATAAATATCAAATACGTTTTTGTTAACAGTATCAGGAATGGCCACAATTGTCACTTCTCCAGCAGCTGTAAAACTCTTACTAGAAGTATGGTTCAAGCATTTTACTTTATAAATTTCTGGGAATTTTTGTAAAATCAAATGCTCATAATCCCACAGGGTAATGGCTCTGTTTTTATGTCGTAAGCGCTCGCTAATTCTTCGATAAAAGTTAAGATCTGACTCCTCTGGAAGTCCTTCAAAGGAAGTATAAGGTTGTTCTAATCCTTTGATTTGTGGAACTCTAGTAATCATTTTTTTGATTGTCTTTGCAGGCAATCCTTTCTCTAAATGCGAAAGATCATTTTCATTATTTTCAAATTCAGCAACTACCGCTTGTGCTTGTATATTAATCACCTTACAAACAGCATCATACCTTTTGTGCATTCTTGCTCGTAACCAAATAAAATTTTCTGGCAATAATGTGTTGTTTTTAGTCGCTTCGGTTGGAATACTGATTTTGATAATTCCTGAGGTTAAGAAATTAGCTGTATTGTTTGAAATGATATACTCTTTTAAGTCTTTCCATTTTCCATCACATAATACAGACCAATCAACCTCTTCGTTCTCCTCAAATGAAGGAACTAATGGATTTTCACTTCCTTCCAAAACTTGAATCAATAAGGAAACAGTCTGTGAAACCTCTGCACCTTCTAGTCCAATAAACAACTCTCCACCTTTGCAGTGCTTTGCCAACAAATAGCTATGAATATTGTTGCCATCATAAATGTCATTGATTCCTTTTTCTCTTTGTGTAATTTTTAAATAATTATGTTCTTCATGATGCCCAAATGGATGCTCATGAAATAATTTGATTCGGTTTTTATGATACTCCGTCTCTGTATTTTCTTTCGCTAAAGACCCCTTATTTTTTCCAGAAAACACCTGTGATTTCACGTCAATACTTTCCTCTGCTACATAATTTAAAGTAATGTCTTCTATTAATGGTGTATAAGGCTCGTTTGGAATTAAAGGACTGCCTTTTGTTGTTAATGCTAGTGCATACAATCTAGGGTATAATTCGTGTAAAAATGTTTTGTCTAACGACAATCGGACTGAAGTTACTTTATCAATTTCAT
>JAESUF010000367.1 GCA_016763215.1 Flavobacteriaceae bacterium | reverse complement strand
GATTAATGAAGTTAATAAAATTACAAATCACATTCATAATTTAATTAAAGAAAATATTGCTCCTGTAAAAGGGTTGGTGTTAACTGGAGGAAAAAGTACTCGTATGGGAGTCGATAAATCTGAATTGAATTATCATGGAAAACCTCAAAAAGAATTTGTAAAAGACTTGCTAGAAAAACAAGGTTTTGAAACATTCTACTCTGTTAGGAACCTCTCGACTTCACCCGATACGACATCAGAAAGCGAAAATGAAATTCAAGATGCATTTTTTAACTTAGGTCCGTTTGGAGGGATCTGCTCTGCATTTCAGAAAGACCCTAATTCAGCTTGGATTGTTTTAGCAACCGATTTGCCATTTGTAAATGAAGGTTTAATTGAACTCCTGTTGAGCAAGAGAAACCCAGCTAAAGTAGCAACTGCCATCAAAGGAAAAGGAAAGCAATTTCCAGAGCCTTTGATTACTATGTATGAACCCAAAGCCTATCCAGTTTTATTGCAATTTTTAGCGCAAGGATATTCTTGCCCACGAAAAATGCTGATTAATTCGGATGTGGAAATTGTAGAAGTTGATGATGATTTGATTCGTAATGTCAATACACCTGAGGAATATGAAGCGGCAAGAAAAGAATTCACATAATAATGTCTCCTCGACTGCGCTCGAACGAACAAAGAATTAAAATGGAAAACATCAGTAAGTCAGAACTATTCAAACGACAGATTACTTTATTAGAAATTGGTGAAGTAGGTCAGCAAAAACTACAAAACGCAAAAGTCTTGGTGGTTGGTTGTGGAGGTTTGGGAAGTCCGATTGCAGTGTATTTAGCATCTAGCGGAATTGGTTGTTTGCATTTGATTGATTTTGACAAAGTAGACATTACCAATTTACATCGACAAGTTTTTTATTCTTTGGAAGACGTCGGGAATTATAAATCAGAAGTAATTGCGAGTTTTATTCAAAAAAGAGCTCCGTTTACTAAGGTGAGTTTTTCAACAATAGCACTCACAAAAAGCAATGTTACAGCATTAATTTCTGAATATGATGTTATTGTAGATGGGACTGATAGTTTGCCTACAAAGTACTTATTAAACGATGTGTGTGTGTTGCAAAACAAACCCCTAGTTTATGGATCTTTGTATAAGTTTGATGGTTATGTAGGTTCATTCAACATACAGCAAGAAGACGGATCCTATTCAGCCAATTTACGCGATGCATTTCCTGAGATGAATACAGAGGTGCCTAACTGTGAAGAAGCTGGAACACTCAACGCAATTGTTGGGATGATTGCAACAACGCAAGTAAATGAAGTGCTGAAAATAATTACTGGAATTGGGAAACCATTAATCAATGAATTGTTGATTTATAATGCACTTCGCAATACTCAACTAAAGATGAAATTATCATCGAGAGTTTTAAAAGAAAAGATTGCATTAATCTTTAAAACTCAAACCTATTTTGATGCTGCTTGTGGAACACAAAATCCAGAATGGCAAATTTCACCAGAAGAATTGAAGAAAAATTTGTCGGACGCAGAGAAAAACAATAGAATAGTATTAGTGGCCGTTTTGCCCAATTTAGAGTTGCCTTTTGAGGTACATCAAACCATTCCAATTCAAGGGTTCGATGCAAATGCTTTTGAGGTAGATAAAAACAAAATATATGTAATGATTTGTCAACGAGGCATTCATAGTTACAAAGCAACAAAACAATTAAAAGAGAAATATCCTGAAGTAAATGTGTTGAGTTTAACGGGGGGAATAAGCAGTTATTGATGGAGAAAGTAGTGCATTTTTATACAGAGGAGAAACAACGTTTAGAAATAGAGTTAAAAGCAGTAAAAAAGAAGTTAGCAAACTTGAGTGTTTTGCGATTGATTGTTTTCTTATTGACCTCAGGAGGGATTTATTTTTTGTTTGATGATCTCTTGGTTGTTGGAATTATTGCGACTTTAGGAGTCATTGTTTTTTGGATTTTATTGGTCCGGTATTTAGATACGAAGGAGAAAAAAAAGCTGTTAGCGACCAAGATTGAAATAAACGCCATTGAAATAAAAGTTCAGCATGGCGATTTTTCATTTTTAAAAACTGGAAATGAATTTATTGACGGAACCCATGTGTATAGCAATGATATTGATTTGTTTGGAAAGGGGTCTTTCTTTCAGTATTTAAATAGAACGGCTACCGATGAAGGTGCCCTGAAATTAGCAAATACATTAACAGAAAACGCCATTACTGAGATTGCTAAAAAGCAAGAAGCTTTAAAAGATCTTTCTAAAAAAGTACAATGGAGGCAACATTTTTCTGCATTGGCAGGACTGGTAAAAGTGCAACATTCTTTCAAAGTAATTATCGATTTTATTCAGCAGTACGAATCTGTTTTTTCTAAAACAATATCTTTATTGCCATTGTTGTTTTCGATAATTAGCCCGATTCTTATTGGCTTAACTGCTTTTGAGTTCATTCCTTTTAGCATACTAACAATTTGGTTTTTTATTGGACTTGGTCTTACTGGAGCATTCATTAAGAGAACTCAGAATATATATACAAAAGCAGGAAAGTCGAAAGATACCTTCAAGCAATACCATCAATTATTACAAGAAATAGAGATGGTAGATTTTACTTCAGAAGTATTAAAAGAAAAACAAGAGATTATTCAATCTGAGGATGCAAAAGCATCCACTATTTTTATGCATTTTTCTAAGATTTTAGACGCTTTCGACCAACGAAATAATCTTTTTGTGGTATTGATAGGGAATGCATTTTTCTTGTGGGATTTGAGAAATGCATGCAAAGTAGAAAAATGGATACTAACCTATAAACATACTGTAAAGAAGTGGTTTGAAGTCATTACTTTTTTGATGCTCAAAACTCACTGGCAAATTTTCATTACAATCATCCAGAATATTCCTTTCCAAAGATTCTAAAAGAGAAAGCAGTTATAGCGTCTGTCGCATTAGGGCATCCTTTGTTGAAATCTGAGAAAAGAATTGACAATGATTTTAATATCGATGCTCAAGAATTTTATATTATTACAGGAGCAAACATGGCAGGAAAAAGCACGTTTTTAAGAACGGTCTCTCTCTCTATTGTGATGGCAAATGTTGGTTTGCCAGTATGCGCAAAATCATTTGAATATTCGCCAATAAAATTGATTACAAGCATGCGAACATCAGATTCTTTAGCAGATGATGAATCCTATTTTTATTCTGAGTTGAAGCGATTAAAATTTATTGTAGATACCATTGAGAAGGATGATTACTTTATCATTCTGGATGAAATTCTGAAGGGAACCAATAGTAAAGACAAAGCAATTGGATCTAAGAAATTTGTAGAGAAACTAGTGAGTTCGAAGTCAACTGGAATTATTGCTACACATGATGTGAGTTTGTGCGAATTAGAAAACGACTTTTCAGAAATCAAGAACTACTATTTTGATGCAGAAATTATTAATAACGAATTGTATTTTGATTATCTCTTTAAAAAAGGGGTCTGCAAAAACATGAATGCTTCTTTTCTATTGAAGAAGATGGAGATCGTGTAAATGAAGGAACAAAAGCGATTAAGGACACTAAGATTACTATCATATGGCTTAGCTATTTTGATGATAGTTTTTGTTCTTAATTATGATTACTTTGTTACATCTGCATCAAAAAACCAATCAGCTTCTTGGTGTGGAGTTATTGTTGAAGAAAAAGGGCAAAGTGAAGGAAGAAAACTATTCAGAGCTCTTTGTGCTTCATGTCATAAACTAGATAAAAAATTTATTGGATCTGCATTAAGTGGTATAAGTGAGAGGTATAGTGAGGATTATTTGGTTCAATTTATAACAAACGAACAAGCTTTATTAGATTCTCAAAATAAGGATGCTATTGCTATAAATATTGAATATTTAAGTAAAATGGACCATAACTTCAAGTTAACAAAAGAGCAAGTTATAGAAATACTTAATTATTTAGATTAATTGTTGATTGTGCGTTACAATCAGGTCAATATTTTATTTGCGAATTAAATCAAGGATGTGCATTCACCCAAATTTCACCGTCAGAAAAATGTTCTTTCTTCCAGATAGGCACAGTTTCTTTTAAAGTGTCAATGGCAAATTCACAGGCTTCAAAGGCTGCTTTTCTATGTGGAGACGAGGTTGTGATAATTACAGGAACATCACCAATTTGTAGCATACCTTCTGCATGATGGATGGCTATTTTTTTGATCGGAAATTTCTCTAATGCCAAGTTAGCAATCTTTTGCATTTCTTTAATCGCCATAGGCTTGTAGGTAGAAAATTCAAGCTGAGTTACATCCTTGTCATGAGTGCTATTTCTTACGGTTCCTACAAAAGCTGCAATACCACCACAAGAATCATCTGTGACAAACTCGTAGCATTCATTCAAGTCTAATGCATCGGAAGTAATTTTAATAGAAGTATTGCTCATAGTCTACAAAAATAGGAAATCTGTGACGTATCTTTGTAAACAATTAAACAGATACTGAACTAAATTCAGCAAACAATGAAAACAGTTTTTAGAGTTGTTAGTTTTTTGGAAGGAACTTCTTATTTATTGTTGCTTTTTGTAGCAACCCCAATTAAGTATTTAATGGACGACCCGCAATATGTAAAAATGTTGGGAATGCCACATGGTTTGTTGTTTGTAGCCTATATTGTTTTGGCCTATTTGATTAAAGATCAAATGAAATGGAATGGGAAGACTTTTGGAATTGTATTACTTGCTTCTATTATTCCTTTCGGAACATTTTAT
>JAESUF010000366.1 GCA_016763215.1 Flavobacteriaceae bacterium | reverse complement strand
TTTCGTTCTAGTTTACTGTTTTTTTGTAGCTGTCATTTCCATTCCAGAACCTTTCATCAGTAAATTAGTAATAGTCCCTTTTTTATCTACTATAAATTCTAAATCGTGAGTTTGCTCTCCATCAATAAACTTATGTTTAGCATAACAGTTAATGGCTACTTCATCTCCTTGAGAACCACCATACAATTGATTTCCTTTTATACGCACGGTAAGTACAAATTCTGAAGAAAATTCATAAACACCTACATACCGTTTTAAATCTTTGTTAGACAATTTAATAAATTTACTTTTCGAGGCGATTTTTACTTGATGATGGTTATAACTAATAACTCTAGAAATTTTCCATTCATTATTTTCTAGCAACCATATGTGAGAAAAATTTGCTCTTGTATCACCAAAACTATGAGTACCTGTTTGCAATGCTCCATATAGTTTGTCTCCTTTATATAAAGGAAACACTTCTAAACTGGCGTTGTCCAAAACACGTTTGATTACATTTTTACCAGAAAAACATAAATTTTCTTTTACTGAGTTAATAAAGTGTGTTTTTGATTTTGTAATCCCGTCTCTATCGTGATAAAACTCAATACCGTCTACAACCAATTTCTCCATCTGGTTCAGATTACATTGATTGAAACCAACTTCAAATAATAGACTATCTTTTACTTTTAACGTAGCAAATAAATCTGAATTCTTTTCAGTTTGTGCATAACAACTACTTATTACAAAAAGAAGAAATAATAGCGCTATTGTTTTTACTTTGTGAATCATTTTTTTTAATTTAAGTTTCTATCTACCTATAGGATACAGAAATGTATGTAAAGGTTACAAAATCAAAAAAAAATGTTTAGAACTTGAAATTTTGAGTACCGCTACGGAATTTAAAACCTGTGTCCCGAACAGGTAGGAAAAATATAAAGATTTGGTTCTGTGTTAACCTACCTGCTGGTAGGCAGGTAAAAGTTAGCGATTTTTTTCACTAACCATTAAAATTGTAACCTTTCAATAATTAAAACCGTCTGATTAAAAAGTTTAGAAGATGAGAAAAAATAGTAAAATAGTTCTATTGGTCGTTATAACTACATTTATATCCGTTATTTCAACCATGTACTTAGTTGATACTTCTGAGACTCCTTCAAGTTATAATATTCACGAAATCGATTCAAAGATTCTTTTAGAGAACCGTGAGTTAATTGTTAAACTACCCTCAGATTATGAACTAAATTCAGATAAGGTTTATCCAGTGATCTATGTTTTCGGTGGAAACACCTTAACCTATTCAATTGCATACGACACAGACTTACTCGTAAGAACAGGTCATCTTGAGAGCGCAATTATTGTAGGGATTTCAAATATTAGTCAAGAAACAAGGCAAAGAGACCTGACTCCACCATTTATGAAGCAAGACATTGACGAAACGGATTCTCCACTAGGAAAAGCAGATAACCATTTAGATTTTGTTCAAAAAGAAGTTATCGACTTTATTGAAAGGACTTATCGGACATCTTCAACCAGAATTGCTGTAGGGCATTCGCGTGAAGGATTAATGGTTATGTATTCTCTAATATCCAAAACTGACTTATTTCAAGGTCACACTGCACTCAGTCCCGCGCTTTGGAGAGAAAACAACCTGTTCATTGACAATTTTAAAAAATTCATATCTAAAACAGATACAATTAAGTCTTACCTTTTTTTAAGCATGGGAGATCAAGAGGTCAACAAAATGAAAAATGCCTTTAACTCAACTATTGAGTTTCTTAGTACAGATTCAATAAGTAAAAAAATAAAATGGAACAGTCTTTATACCAAAGGAGCCACTCATAACAACAACGCTCTTCTTTCTGCTCCAATTGGAATAGAAACAATTTTAAAAAATAACTAAACGTAAGTGGTGTATAATTAATTGCGGCCGAAATTCGTTAAAATTTATTTATTTGTCAGTACCCAAAGCTCTACTTCTTCTGAAGAACGCCAGTGCTGATCTCGCTTTGTTTTATCAGAAGAACCTTTCACCGATTTCTTTAAGTATTTTTCCAATTGAAATCTCCCACCCTGGGCTAGTTCTTTTTCGATTGGATGCTCTTTTGTCACATTAGTTATTTGAGCTAAGTTTGAGAAAAAAAGCACAAGCTTTCCTTCTGGTAAAAGCCTCTGTTTTGCTTCTGCAAAAAATTCTGGAAATAGATTTTCATTGTAGTAAATTGCGGTATCAATTCTATCTAGATCATGAGATTTCGGCAACCAAGGAGGGTTAAAAACAATCAGTTCAGTCTGTTTTTTCCACTTGCCAAAAAGATGCCCAAAATCCAATTCTATCTTTCGGGATAACTTTGTGTCTCCCATATACTCTGCTAATCCAATAATCGCATTGGGGTTTGTATCTGTACCAAAAACCTTTTGAAAACCATACTTTATCATTTGTAAAGAAAGTATCCCACTTCCAATCCCAACATCTATTGCAGATTTTTTAGGGCCATTGTAACGTTTTAACCAATTGTCAAAAAGTTCTAAATGTTCAAAACGTGTAGGAAAGTAAGTAGCGTAGTATGGATGTATTTTATTTCGCAATACAGGAATAGAAATCCCCTTAAGGTACCACTGCCAAGAACTATTTAGTCCTTGTACTTGAGGAAAAGATAATAAAAAATCATTAGCTTCTGGGTACAATTTTTCTAACCAGCCGATGCTAGGAGATTTTTTTACAACCAAGTTATGATCTACAATTTCTATCAAAATAAGATTTGACAACTTGTGATATTCCGATCGATACTCCCTTTGTTCCCGAAAAGACTTATTCGGAAATTTTTTTTTCAGATGCGTCTGTAACTCCTTAAGAAGTGACAAACCATTACTATAAAATTCTGTTATTAATATTGGGTTTCCAGCCTCTAACACTTCAATTGTATGTTGAACATTCGTTCCACGTCTAAACAACTCTATTTTTTTTCCAGACTCAATAGGTTCTGGCTTGTTTACTTCTATATCCGTAATCATCGATTGGTTTTCCATTCGGCCAAAGGTAGGAATTCTTATTGCCAATTTCGGCGACTTATGTGCTTGATAATAACTACAAAATCATTTTTATTTCTGTAAATCTTAATTGGAAGGAACTACAAAAATAAAAGAACCTCTAGATTCGCTATACAACTTCATTGTTCCCACCATTTTAGAAACATCCTCCAACCACCTACTAAACTAAATGGCTTTCTAGCTTATTTTGCGTGTACAATTTTCACTACTCTTCTAAGAGAAATAAGCCTTCAGCACCTAGCAAATAACGGTTGATAAACAACCTGTTTAACAACCTAATTCGTAGCCATTTACAGGAAGTCATATTCGCTGCGAATTATTGTTCAGATTCTTTATATTTACTATAAAATGCAGAACTGCGTTTAGTAGCTCACTATAATAATTAGGAAACAACTATTCAACACCTTATAAAATTAATTTCCAGAGCAGCACCGTTAGAAAAATCCTGGCGAATTTTCTACTTACCTTCTGGCAGACAGGTTGAGTTTTTAATTACTAAACCAAGCGCTTAAGTCGTATAAATAACAACACAACAATACGTAATTTTTAATTTGAATGATGATACTACAACTGAAAAAATATTCGACATTAATAGTTTTAATCCTTACTGTATCCTGCACTTCAATCAAAAAAGATAAATTATTATATATTGATTCAGAGAAACCTTCTCTTACTCCAAAAATATTTTCTTTAAACTTTATCTCGAAAGAAAATGAATCAGAATTTGGTTCGACTTTCTCAAAAGATGGAACGGAGTTTTTTTTCGCTGTTAATGTAAACGGCAAATCTGAGATTAGGTATTCTAAGCTTGAAAAAGGTTCGTGGATTGAGCCTATAACAATATTATCACATAAGGAGTATAAATATGCTGACCCTATTTTGTCTCCAGATGAAAAAGAACTCTACTACATTTCAGACATGCCACTAAATAAAAAGGATACAATAAAAGACCACGATATATGGTATTCTCGAAAAATAAAAAATAAATGGTCTATGCCTATTAATGCTGGGAAAAATATAAACTCATTGAAAAATGAATATTATATTTCTTTTAGTTCAGATGGCACAATGTATTTTGCTTCTAACAAAAATGCAGGAGTTAACAGAGAACATGATTTTGATATCTATTATTCAAAAAAAATAGATGGGAAGTATAGAAGTTCAATTAGGTTGAGTGATTCAATAAACACGAAGCGATATGAAGCTGATGTTTTCATTTCTCCTGATGAATCTTACATGATTTTTTGTTCTGCAAGAAAAGAAGGGCTCGGAAAAGGTGATTTATATATCAGCTTTAAAAATCATAAAGGCGAATGGGGGAAATCAAAAAATATGGGGGAAATAATAAATTCTAAAAATCATGAATTATGCCCTTTTGTAACAAGTGATGGAAAATACCTGTTTTACACTAGTAATGAAAACATCTATTGGGTTCGTTCAGAATTAATTGAAAAATACAGATAAAAATAGGTAACACCTCTTATAATTAATTGCGGAGAAATTTCACAATCGAAAATTCACTCAAACAAGCAAAGAATATCAAATAGAATATTAGGTGGTTGTGAAATGTTACTTTTCGCTTTTAGAAAAAATAAAAACCCGGTGTTGTGTCAATCCGAAAAATTAGTATCATTTCAAACGTTAGGTTTTATATAAAAAGCATGATTTTTGCCAAAAACGAGACAGCAAATGAGTATCTCAATTTGATAAACTAATTCGTAGCGATTTACAGGAAGCTATATTCGCAACTACTAGTTGTTCAGATTCTTTATATTTACTCTAAAAATACAGCACCGCGTATAGCAGGCCATTGTACCCAATTAAATGAAACTTCAAGAATACCTTAAAAATATAAAATCAATGTCAGATGAAAAAGCTGACTTAATTTCCACCTA
>JAESUF010000365.1 GCA_016763215.1 Flavobacteriaceae bacterium | reverse complement strand
GATCTTAAGAACTTTAAGGGACTTGATTTCTTCCCTGTAGATTCAACATTCATTATAGTAGCAAAATTAACAAGAACTCCTGATACTCCTATTTTTGAAATGGCAACCACTACCGATAGAAAACCTTTATATCGTGAATTCGGTCTCCTAACTTTTTCATTACAGAGCGTAGAGCATACACTCACTATTTATCAAAGTCAGAGTAATTTAGACGATCCGAAATACAAAGACTATTTGTTTTTACCCTTTACTGATGATACCAGTGGAGAAGAATCCTATGGTGGTGGACGATATATGGACGTTTATCTTAGTAAAATTAATGCTGATGAGACTATTGTTTTAAACTTCAACAATACATACAACCCTTATTGTGCATATAATGATAAGTACTCATGTCCTATTACACCAAGAAAAAATCATTTAGATATTGCTATTAAAGCAGGAGTGAAGAAATTTGACAACCATTAAACTACGTTTAAAAACTTCTCAATACTATTTTGTCATCTCGAGCGCAGTCGAGAGGAAAACAACTCGAAGTGATCTTTACTTTGCGAGATATAATCCAGCAAAGACAGCTAAAAAAGCAACAACGAAACTAGCAATTGTATAGAATGCAAAAGTAGCAAAATCACCATTTTTCAAGAACACCTGATTCTCATAAGCAAAAGTAGAAAAGGTGGTAAATCCACCACAAAATCCGGTAGCTAATAACAAGGTTTGATTTTGATTCAGGGCTTCATTTTTGGCAGCAAGTCCTAAAATGATCCCTATCAATAAGCTCCCTAGAATATTTGCTACAAAAGTCCCATATGGAATACCTCCTTCTGGATTGTTAAGGTATTTACCAAGTAAATACCGGAAAACACTTCCAAAACCTCCTCCAATAAAAACAAATACTAGTTGCTTCATACGATGTAAATATAAAACGTCATTGCGAAAAATTTCAATTTTGTAGCCTTCCTTTCATTAAAAGATTGCTTCCTACTTTTCGCAATGACGTTCTTTATGCTATTTCAATAAGTAATATATCTGTGTTTGAATATCTTGGGGCTTTACAGTCATTGGATCATTTACATACAATTCCCAAACAAGGCCATTCGGTGTTAATGAATTCGCTTTTAAATAAGTATCAATTGCTATATGAGCTTCCGGATCACCATTTCCATAAGTACCAAACTTAGTCACCGTAACACCTTTTCCTTTTGGTATGTTAACTACCTTCATGCCTTTTGCAGGCTTTACATCTTTGTTAAGTAACAAGCCTATATAAAATTCTGCCTCTTTGGTTTTTTCATCCCATTTAGTGAATACTGCAGCAGGAACATAATCTCCTTCCTGAAGTCCACTCTGAGCAGCGTACATTC
This sequence comes from Flavobacteriaceae bacterium, assembly GCA_016763215.1. The sequence goes on along the minus strand of JAESUF010000365.1, from coordinate 9,801 downwards.
CTGCTTTTGGCATACTTGTCATAAACAATTTAGACATCTCTTCATGAGTAGCCTCTGTACTTGTCTTGTGAAAGTACCCAATGAATTTCTTTGCTGAGAGTTCCACTGGCTTCACATCACTAAGTCTATAAGCATTCGCTATTTTTATTTCTTCTAGAACAACATTTTCTAAATTATTGAGCCCTTTTTCTTGCATTGGCCCTAACATATTGTCCCAACCACCAGACATGGCAGAGAACATTTTAAACATAAACGGAGCCGCATCTTCTTTTATATGCCAAGTAACTTGAGTTCCTTCTTCTACTTCCTTAAACTTCCAAATTACATCACTAGGATCAAAATCATTGAATTGCATCTTTTGTTCAATCAATTGATTGGGAACAATATTTACCGTTTTCATATTTCCTGGACCGTCTTTACTTGTCCAACTATTAAATGCATCTACTCCAGAAGTAACATCTCCATAGGTAACTACAATTGTTGAATCATCTTCATGCCAAGGCCCCCATTTTTTCCAAGTTTTCATTTCATTTACAGTATTGAAAACACTCGAAATTGGAGCTTTGATTACTTTAGAACGAGATACATCGTATTCAGATGGTTGAAAAGCTACATATATTAACCCCACCACTACTACAACAATGAGGAATAAAAAAAATCTTTTTAAGAATTTCATAATAACACGTTTTAGTTGATTTCTACGAAGTTACCAATTTTTTAGAAAAAAAACTACCACTCAATGGCATCGGCATCATTCCAGTTCCACTTCCCTGTTACTGTTCCTTTGCTTAAAGTTATCAACCCTGGATTGGCTCTAATCATTGTTTTTAAGGTAGTCTCATCACAGAATAAGAAGTCGAATGGTAAACTGTACTTGTTCAGAGTCAAGATTAAATCATCTTCAAAAGAAGCAGAAACTCCATATACATTATACCCTTTTTCAATTGCTTTGTTCGCTGCGGTTTTGATGGCTGAAAACCCTTCCTCATCAGATTTATCCATATTATAAACAATCACCAATAGTACTTTCTCCATGGCTAAAATCTCTGGAGCTAGATCGTTCTGCGTATCCTCCAACATAAAATCGTGTACTGGAGGAATTTCGCCATCATCTTTGTATTCCATCCCTTCAGGAAGGTTTTTCCCTATTGCATAGGCTCTAAAATCGATGATAGGCAAATGATTTAAAACATGATAAGTGATGTAGGAAAAACTAATTAAAGAAATAAGTGTAATCACTACTGTTGCTTTTTTAGAGAGAATCTCTTTGATCTCTTTTACTCTGAAAAGGAGTAGAATAATTAAGCCAATTAGAATCACATTCTTCCAAAATGTTTCCCATGGCGTTAGTTTAATTGCATCTCCGAAACAACCACAATCTGTTACCTTGTTGTAGTATGCAGAATACCAAGTAAGGAATAAAAAGAGAGTTGTTAATCCAAGTAGACTCCACACAGTAACCTTCGATTTGTATCCTAGCAGTAGCATAACTCCTAGCATAATTTCAATAATGATCAACACAATTGAAAACGGCAATGCGTATGGAATTAAGAATTCTAGATTTAAAACACTTTCACCAAAGTATTCTTCAAACTTGTATTGAGATCCTATGGGGTCAACTAATTTTACAAAGCCAGAAAAAATAAACGTGGCTCCTACAAAGAGTCTTGATAAGTGGACTAGAATTTTCATTAATTATTTTTTTAAATTTTATTTTAAAATGCTTCTCGATACAGTTCTCTTCATTTCAATCAGAAAAACTCTCGAAGTGACAAACTACTTTAATTAACAATCACTTTCACCTTCCCTCTCTAACTCATATGAATCATGGCAAAAATCGCATAGTTAATCATGTCTTGATAGTTCGCGTCAATTCCTTCAGAAACTAAGGTTTTCCCTTTATTATCTTCTATTTGCTTTACCCGCAATAACTTCTGAATAATCAAATCCGTTAAAGAACTCACTCTCATATCTCGCCAAGCTTCACCATAATCATGATTCTTGTTCTCCATCAATTCTTTGGTAATTCCAATATGCTTATCGTACAATACCGTTGCTTCTTCTGTTGTTAAATCTGGATTTTCCACCACACCTAATTCCAATTGAATTAAGGCCATTATTGAATAGTTGATAATTCCAATAAATTCCGATTTCTCACCCTCATCTACCTTACGTACTTCATTCTCTTGCAACTGTCGAATACGTTGTGCTTTAATAAAAATTTGATCTGTTAAAGAAGGCAATCGTAAAATTCTCCATGCAGAACCATAATCGCTCATTTTCTTAACAAACAGGCTTCTACATTGTTCTACTACTACATCGTATTCTTGAGAAGTATTTGGCATAAACTATATTAATTTCTTTGTAAGTATTCGTGTAAAAATAGTAAATCCTACCCGCTTTTCATTTATTTTTACTGAACATTTTTACAGATAACATACAGAAATCTTTTATGAAAAAAATCGTTGTTTTTTGTGGTTCCAGTCTCGGGTTCAATCCGATATACAAACAAGCCGCAATTGAATTAGCAAATTACTTTGTAGCGAATAATATCACTTTAGTTTATGGAGGTGGGAAAATTGGCATGATGGGAGTTCTATCTGAGACCATTTTAGCCAAGGGTGGAAAAGTTATTGGAATCATTCCTGAATTGTTACAAAAAGAAGAAGTTGTAAACGCTAACGTTACTGAACTAATTGTCACAAAAACGATGAGCGAACGAAAAGTAATCATGAGTAAATTGGTTGATGGGTATATTTCACTACCTGGAGGTTTCGGAACTTTGGATGAGCTTTTTGAAGGATTAACTTTAGGGCAATTACAGATTGAACAAAAACCAAATGGCTTGTTGAACGTCGATGGTTTTTTTGATTATACCTTAAAACAATTGGATGTAATGGTAGCCGAAGGATATTTAAAAGAAACAAATAGAGACATGCTTTTGGTGGGTTCTACGGTAAGTGAATTGATGCTAAAAATGGATTCATATACTGCTCCTGAAAAAGTGCATGTTATTAATAAAGTTGTACCTTCTCAGAAGAATTAAGTAATGTTACATGTGTGTTTTTTAGTAGAATATATTATAAATCGTAGGGCATTTCCTGTTTACAAACAAAATACTAATGACCATTAATTGCAAAGGTTCTTTGATAGATCTCAGTTCTCCAAAAGTAATGGGGATTTTAAATGTAACTCCAGATTCTTTTTATGATGGTGGAAAATACAAAGACGACCGTGATTTTCTGAATCAAACAGAACGAATGCTCAATGAAGGTGCTACATTTATCGATATTGGTGCTTATTCTTCTAGGCCTGGCGCTCAACATATTTCTGAAGAAGAAGAATTACAACGAATTGTTCCAGTCATTCAACTTTTAATAAAGGAATTCCCTAACGTTCTTATTTCAGTAGATACCTTTCGCAGTACTGTTGCGAATGAAACAATAGGTACTGGTGCTTCTATTATTAACGATATTTTTGGCGGCACTATGGATGCCCAGATGTTTAGTACAGTAGCACAGCTTAAAGTTCCTTATATTTTAATGCACATGAAAGGAACTCCTCAGAATATGCAACAACATCCTAGTTACGGAAATGTAACAACTGAGTTAATTTCATTTTTTGCTAAGCAGATTTTTAAGCTTCGTCAATTACAACTAAAGGATGTAATTATTGATGTTGGTTTTGGTTTTGGAAAAACGATTGAACACAATTATCAATTATTAAAAGAACTAAAGCATTTCGAAAGCCTAAACGTGCCTATTCTTACAGGAATTTCAAGAAAATCTATGCTATACAAACCATTAAATAGCACTGCCAAAGAAGCTCTAAATGCAACGACTTCAGCCAATACTATTGCCTTATTAAACGGTGCCAATATTCTACGAGTTCACGATGTAAAAGAAGCTATAGAAGCGGTTAAAATTGTAAGCTTATTATCCTAAATTAAAATTTCGGCATTTTTTTTGCTTGATTCTCAGTAAACTAAAAATTACTATGATGAGACAAAAAGAAACTCCCGAGTTAAACGCAGGCTCTATGGCCGACATTGCATTCTTACTTTTAATTTTTTTCTTGGTAACCACAACACTAAAAGTTGACCAAGGAATACAAAGAAAACTTCCAAGAAAGACAGACGATAGGATTGCAGACATCAAAGAGAAAAATCTTTTGGAAGTGGTGATCAATGGAAACAATGAATTAATGGTTGAAGGTGAAATAATTGAGATTTCTCAGTTAACTCAATTGGCCTTAGAATTTATTGATAATGGAAGTGGAAAAGACATTGACGGAAAAGAATGTCATTGGTGCCAAGGAAAAAAGGATCCTGCTTCATCAGATCATCCAACAAAAGCTGTCATTGCTATTATATCCAATAGAACTGCTAATTATGGAACTTACATCGCTGTTCTAGACAATTTGAACTCCGCTTATACGCAATTAAGAAATCGGTATGCAAAACAGACCTATCAAGAATCGTATTCTGATTTATTGAAACAAACTATTGGTAATCAAAAAGATAATCTCTCCGCAAAAGAAAAAATAGTAGAGATTCGAAAGAAATATCCGCTTCTAATCTCAGATTCTGAAATACAGAATTAAGTTGTTAGTGAATTCAACGATACTGATTTAGGCCTAATCTGAGCGAATTGTAGTAGGAAAAGGTGAAATTTACTTCTCTCATTTACGCTATCAATAGGTATTTCTAAAAAATTAGTTACTCAAAAACGGGAAGACTCAACTTTAAACTCTCAAACTTTATGACTTTGCAACTTTATTAGTACATTTACCCGAAACCTATCAGTATCTATGTTAGATTTTATCGACTTTTCTTTTTTAGATGTGCTAGATATTCTACTGGTAGCAATTCTTCTTTACTACATCTACAAATTATTAAAAGGTACCGTTGCCATTAATATTTTTATTGGGATTGCTTTTATTTTCTTGATCTGGAAAATGACTCAAATCTTAAAGATGGAAATGCTAAGTAATATCTTAGGCTACCTATTAAGCGGAGGGGTTATTGCTTTAATTATTGTTTTTCAACAAGAAATTAGAAAATTCTTATTAATGATTGGAACCACTAATTTTTCTTCGAGAAGAAGTTTTTTAAACCAGCTAAAATTCTTAAAAACAGAAATTGGACCTGAAACTGATTCTGAAACATTATTGAATGCTTGTAAAAAACTTTCAAAAACGAAAACAGGTGCACTAATCGTATTGGAAAAAACCAATAGTCTCGACTTTTTAATCAACTCTGGCGATCGTATGAATGCCGAGCTGAATGAAGTTTTACTGGAAAGTATTTTCTATAAAAATAGTCCATTGCATGATGGAGCTACCATTATAAGAGATAATTTTATTGTGGCTACTCGGGTAGTATTACCCGTTTCAGACAGCACTAAAATCCCAGCCCGATTTGGATTGCGACATAGAGCTGCCATCGGGGTTTCTGAAAAAACTGACGCCGTTTGTTTATTAGTTTCTGAAGAGACAGGAGAAATTTCCTATATCAAAGATGGAAATTTCGAACTCTATGCAGACTATGAAGAATTGCTTGAAAAATTAAAAAAAGATATTCAATAAGTTGCTGTATGGAATGTAAAAATTGCAAGAGTACTTTACGAGATGAAGATGGGTTTTGTTCAGGCTGTGGAGCTAGAATTATAGATGAACGTATTTCATTTAAGTTTTTATTAAAAGAATTTTTAGACAAGGTTTTAAGTATCGATAATAAGCTTTTAAAAACCTTTTGGCATCTTTTTACCAAGCCTCATATTGTAATTGATGGCTATATTAATGGAGTTCGGAAAAAATATTTCAACCCTTTTAGTTACTTATTACTCTCTATTACTTTATCAGGAATATCAATCTATTTTTTGAAAGATGCTGCTATAGAGTCAATGCAAAATTTTAACGTAAACCCGAATGCAAACAACGCGTTCAACAATGAAGAGTTTACCAAAAAAATAATGGGATATATTTATGACTATCAAGCCTTTTTAAGTGCTTTAGTCATTCCTTTTTATGGTTTCATCTCATGGCTTGTCTTTTTCAATAAGAAAAAGTACAACTTCATTGAACATATGGTCATCTACTTTTTTGCTTCTGCTCAGTTTTCAATTGTGAATTTCCTTATTGTGACACCAATTTACTTTATAAATTCAAAAATTAGCAACACTGTTTCTCTTATATTTTTAGGACTCTCGCTAGCGTACAATGCCTACATTTTAATAAACCTATTCAAACTAAACTTTTTTCAATTTATCATTAAAACTTTGTATTTCCTTTTTATAGGGATCTTCTTATATATCCTTATTTCAATTCTTGTTGTCGTGATCTCTTTTATGGTGCTAGGGAAAGAGTATTTTGAACAATTTATACCAAAAGAGAAAGACAGTATTCAAAAAGTACTGCCATTAGATAGCATTCAAAAAAAGGATAGTATTAATAAAGATTCAAAAAACATTTCTTTTTATGAAGCAAGTTCTAAACTAAACTGTTTGTCGTAAAGGTTCTTGTAATAGCCCTCTCTCTTTTTTAGTAATTCTTGATGAGTTCCTTCTTCAACAATCACTCCCTTGTCCATGACAATGATTTTATCAGCCTTTTTAATTGTGGCAAGTCTATGCGCTATTACAATAGATGTTCTTCCTTTCGTAATGGTATCTGTTGCATACTGAATCATCTGTTCAGCATGCGAATCTACAGATGAAGTTGCTTCGTCTAAGATTAAAATACTTGGTTTGCTTACATAGGCTCGTAAGAATGCAATTAGCTGTCTTTGTCCAGAAGATAACATAGCACCTCTCTCTTTTACATTGTAATTGTAATCGCCAGGAAGCGTCATAATAAAATCGTGAATTCCAATTTTCTTTGCAGCTTCTTTCACTTCTTCTAGTGAGATCGCTTCGTTCTTTAGTGTAATGTTATTGTAAATGGTCTCCGAAAACAAAAATACATGTTGTAATACAACAGCAATTTCGTTTCTTAATGAAGTTAACTCATACTCATTTACCGAAACATTGTCTACAGAAATAACACCGCTATCGATCTCATAAAAACGGTTGATTAAATTAATAATGGTTGACTTCCCTGCTCCTGTTGCTCCAACAATGGCTACAGTTTGCCCCTTTTCTACATTAAAAGAAATACCTTTTAAGACTTCTTCTCCTTCAATATAACTAAATCGAACATTTTTAAAAGTAATATCACCTTGGATATCCTTTGCTTTTACTGTCCCCGTTTTACTAATAGAACTTTCTGTATCTAGAATTTTAAAAACACGTTCTCCAGCAACAATTCCCATTTGCAACTGATTGAATTTATCTGCAATCTGTCGTAACGGTCTAAACAGCATTTGCGACATTTTAACAAAGGTTATCACAGCACCCACTGTTGTTACTTTATCTAATATTTGCAATCCGCCATACCAAACGATTAATCCTACGGATATTGAAGATAAAATCTCTGCAATTGGAAAGAAGATTGAATAGTACCAAACCGTTTTTATATGTGCTTTTTTGTGTTTGTTATTAATATTTTTAAAGTTTTGGTGTTCTATTTTTTCACGATTAAACAATTGCACAATCTTCATTCCTGTAACTCGCTCTTGCACAAATCCGTTTAAATTAGCCACCTGATCTCGTACATCTTGAAACGTTGCTTTGATAGCAACCTGAAAGACTTTAGTCGCATAAATTAGAACTGGTAGTACAGCTAAGGCAATCAGCGCTAATTTCCAATTTAGAATAAACATAACAACAATTACAACCAACATCTTTAAAATGTCGCTCACAATCATAAATACTCCTTGGGTGAAAAAGTTGGCAATTGTTTCAATATCAGAAACAACTCTAGTGACTAATCTTCCCACAGAGTTGTTATCAAAATAAGACATTTTAAAACCTTGAATATGTCGGAATGTTTTTATTCGAATATCTTTGATAATATGCTGTCCTACCCAATTTGCATAGTATACAAACAAAAACTGTAGAACGACTTCTGCGAAGGTTAGTGCTAGTAAAATTCGGATATAATAATTCAGGTTTACGATACTTTTAGTATCCACAAAATCATTTACCGTTGCTCCGATAACCAATGGGTTAATTGCGGAAACCAATGCCAAAACAATGGTAGAAATAGCAGCAATAGAAAATTTGAGTCTATAGTTTTTTGCAAAACTCATCAATCTTGTAAATATTTTTACGTCAAATGCTTTTCCTGATACTTTTTCTGACATCTATATTCAATTACGAATTATGAATTACAAGTTTAAATTATACACCTGTACTCCTTACTTTACCTTTTACCTTTAGACTTTTGGTCTCACCTTCTAGCCTAGTACTTTACTTCAGTTAAAAATAACCCATGTGCAGGAACTGACAAACCTGCCTCACTTCTTTTTTTACTCTCTATTACTTTTCTAAAATCGTCTACAGTTTTTTTACCGAGTCCAACTTCTACTAGAGTCCCTACAATAGCTCGCACCATATTTCGTAAAAACCGATTCGCAGTAATATAAAACGTTAGTTCTTGTCCCTCTTTTTTCCAAATTGCTTCAGTTATGATACAATTAAATGTTCTCACATCTGTTTTTACTTTCGAAAAACTTTCGAAATCTTCGTATTCAAGTAGTATACTTGCTGCTTCATTCATCTTTTCTACATCCAATTCTTTCTGATGCAATTGCCATGCTGTCTCTAACAAAAAGGGATTTCTTCCCAGCCAAACTTTATACTCATAACTTCTACTAACAGCATCAAATCGCGCATGTTTCTCATCAGCTACTTTTGTCAACGCATAAATTACAATGTCGTTAGATAAAATGGCATTGAATTTATAAACAAAGGCATTTGTGAGTTCTTTTTTACAATTAAAGTGAGCAAACATCTGACTGGCATGTACACCTGCATCTGTTCTCCCTGCACCTACAATAAGAATCTCTTCTTGTAAAATAGTACTTATTGCCGTATTAATTTCTTGTTGTACAGAGTTTGCATCCGGTTGTATTTGCCAACCGTGATAGTTCGTTCCTTTGTACGATAACTCTATAAAATATCTCAAAAAAAGTGGTGTTTTAGGCGCCCTTAAAATTACGTAATTTATTTTGTTATTTGTACTTTCGTTTTGTGAAGAAAATCTTACTACTCTCAGACACCCATGGTTATATTGATGCTCAAATTTTAAAGTTTGTAAAGCAAGCGGATGAAGTTTGGCATGCTGGTGATATTGGCAACTTAGACGTTACGGATACCATTAACAAACTCAAACCACTTAGAGCCGTCTTTGGCAATATTGATGGAAATGAGGCTCGAATGCAATTCCCTTTAGACAATAAATTTAGAGTTGAAGACATGACTGTCTGGATGACACATATTGGTGGATATCCGAATCGGTACAACTCAAGAATCAAAGAGGATCTCAAAAAAATAAAACCCACAATTTTTATTAGTGGGCATTCACATATTTTAAAGGTTCAGTATGATAAAAAACTAGGATTGCTACACTTAAACCCTGGAGCTGCGGGAAAACACGGAATTCATACAATAAGAACCATGTTACGGTTTCACATTGACAAAGGGGAAATTAAAAATTTAGAGATTATAGAATTGGCTAAACGAATTTAACAGGTGCTTTTTCAAAAACAGGAAGTTCAATCTCGATGAGCGTTCCTTTTCCTTTTCCTGTTTCTATATGAAACTTTCCTCTCATCATTTGAATTCTTGCATCTATTTGGTTGATTCCTAGTCCGTCTTTTTCAGGGATCACAGTTTTATCAAATCCAACTCCATTGTCTTT
>JAESUF010000364.1 GCA_016763215.1 Flavobacteriaceae bacterium | reverse complement strand
TTAGCTCATAAGGTTGTATTTACAGGGAAGATTGATGAATATTTTGATTTTGAATATGGAAAACTTGACTATAGAAGCTTAGAATTTGAGCATAAAACATTAGACATTCCCAATTATCAAGGAAATGCAGTTGTAAATTATACAGAAGCAGAAGTTCCTTATACTAGAATATTAGAACACAAACATTTTGAATTTGGAAAGCAAGATAAAACTGTAGTCACTAAAGAATACCCTAAAGAATGGCAGGAAGGTGATGAACCTTATTATCCAGTGAACGATGATAAGAACTCAAGTACATATTTAAAATATAAGAAGTTAGCCGAAAATACTGAAAATGTTATTTTTGGAGGTAGATTGGCTGAGTACAAGTATTATGATATGCACCAGGTAATTGCTTCTGCGTTATCTAAAGTTAAAAAAGTAGAGAAAGAATAATATAAAATGAATTACAACAATAAAGAAGATTCGTATTATAATAATGTAAGATTAGACGTTTTAAGTCTTTTACCAGTATCTTCAAAAGAATTAGTTGTATTGGAGATAGGTGCTGGTCATGGAGCTACTTTATCTTTTTTAAAGAATGAAAAAATTGCTAAAGAAGTTATAGGGTTAGATATCCCGTCAAATAAAGGAACGTGTCTTTTCAAAAATATTGATAGGTTTATTTATGAAGATGTTGAAAATTTTGATTTAAAAGAATACAACACTTATTTCGATTATATAATACTTGCAGATGTCTTAGAACATCTAGTAAACCCTGATGATGTGTTAAAAAAGCTTAAACCCCTTTTAAAAGAGAAAGGAGAGTTGTTGATTAGTATTCCTAATTTTAGACATAAAAGAGCTCTTTATAAAGTGTTTTTAAAAGGAGACTTTTCTTATGAAGCCTCAGGAATTTTTGACTATACGCACTTACGTTTTTATTGTAAGAAGAACATAAAAGAACTTGTGGTTAACAATGGGTTTAAAATAGATCAAATGGTTAGTTCTTTAAAAACGTATAAAAAACTGTCGCCTTCAAAAATTTTAAATGCTGTTACTTTTGGGGTTTTCGAAGAGTTCTTAACGGTCCAATATTTAGTAAGAACAAAACCTAAATAGTTTTAGATAATGGAAGTTAAGTATTAATAGCAACTCATAAAAATTTTAAAAAACCTGAAGGAGATATTTTTCTATCAATTCAAGTAGGAAGAGAAGGAAAAAAAGATTTAGGATATATAGGAGATAATACTGGAGAACATATTTCTAATAAGAACAAAACATTTTGCGAATTAACAGGATTATATTGGGCATGGAAGAATGAGGATTATGATGTTTTAGGGTTATGTCATTACAGAAGATACTTTGACTTAAAAAGAAATAATATTAATGATACTGTTTTTATTAGTCAAAAAGAACTTAACAAATACCCCTTTGAAAAAGAAAAAGTTGTTAGTATATTAAACAAATATGATTTAATTCTACCTAAAGCTAAAACGTACCAATGTTCTATAGAAAAAGATTATGGCTATACTTGTTCAGTAGAAGATTTTGAAATTTTAACAAAAACGATCAATAACATATATCCAAAATATTCGAAAAGTTGGGATCAAGTAGCGAATTTTTCAAATAAATTGATGCATTATAATATGTTTATTGCGCCAAAAAAAATAGTTGATGAATATTGTACTTGGTTATTTTCTATTTTGTTTGAAGTAGAAAAGGAAGTAAAGTTATCTCCATATAATTATCAACAAAGAGTTTTTGGTTTTATGGCTGAAAGATTGATGCAATTATATTTCACACATAATAAATTTAAAGTAAAACATTTGACAGTTTTGTATGTGAAAGATGAAGATTTTAAATATAGTACGCCTTCCAAAACAAATACTTTTCTATCAAATTCGTACAAAAATTTTCTTTTCTTCTTAACTGTTTTTCCTATAAAAATAAAACGAATGCTAAGGTAGAATGGGAAGTATAGAAAAAGAGTTGTCAATTATCATTGTTAATTATAATGGAAAACATTATTTGAAAGATTGTATAGACTCAATTATTTTACATTGCTCATCTGTATCCTATGAAATAATTATTATAGATAATAATTCATCAGACGGAAGTCAAGAATACCTTCAAACTACTTACCCAGAGATAACGTTAATTTCCAAAACAGAAAACGTAGGCTTTGGAAAAGCCAATAATATTGGAATTCAACATTCTTCTGGAGAGAATATTTTACTGCTTAACAATGACACTATTTTATTACAAAATATTTCACCAATAATTGAAATTGTAAAAAGAGAGGATGTAGGTGCTGTAGGTGTTAAAATGTTAAATGGAAAAAAAGAATTCACCCCATCATATGGAAAGTTTCCAACACCTTTAAGCTTATTAAAGCTATCAAATTTAAATGAAACAAGATCCGATTTTGTAACTGGAGATTTTAAAGAAAAAGAATATAAAGTTGATTGGATTTCTGGAGCATTTATGATGATGAAAAGACAAGATTGGGATTTTGTTGGCGGATTTGATGAAGATTTTTTCATGTATGTAGAAGATGTAGATCTTTGTAAAAGATTGAAGAACCACAAAAAGCAAATTATATTTTATTCAAAATATAGTTATATTCATTTTGTAGGGTTCAATAGTAAAAGAGAATTGAAACTAATAAATGGATATAAATTGTATAGCGCTAAGCATTTTAATTTTGTAAATGCTATTTTAGCGAAAACATGCTTGAATATCAACTATGCCTATAAAAGAGCCTTTAAAAATATTCGTTGATGCATATCTTTTAAATAAAGAGTATCAAGGCACTAGAACGTATATTAAAGAGCTATATATAGAGTTTGCAAAAAGAAATAGAAAGGCAGTTGTTTCTTTTGGTTGTTTTGAAGATGAACGGATTGTAGATGAGTTTTCTGATGTGCCTAACATTCATTTTATTTTTTATGAGACTACAAATAGATTCAAAAGAATGCTATTTGAAATCCCGAAATTAATCAAAAGCAATGATTTTGATATAGCTCATTTTCAATATGTAATTCCTTTTTCTAGAAACAAATCAACTAAATATATCGTTACAATTCATGATATATTATTTAATGATTTTAAAGATCAATTTTCTTTTTCGTATAGATTAAAAAGAAATTTTTTGTTTAAGTATAGTGCTAGAAAAAGTAATTTTTTAACCACAGTTTCTTCTTACTCTAAAGAGCGATTAAGAAGTGTCTATAAATTGAAAAAAGAGATATACATAACTAAAAACGGGGTGAAATCTGATTACTTTAAAGAGTATGATAAGCAAAAAGAAATCAATTATATCAATGAAAGGTATAAAATAAAGGATTACCTCTTGTATATAAGTCGAATAGAACCAAGAAAAAATCAACAAGCTGTTATTCATGCGTTCTCTAAAATAAAAAACAAGGAGCTATCTCTTGTTTTTATTGGAAATAAATCGATTCAGAATTCCAATCTTGATAAAATTTTAGCGTCATTAAATGATGAGGAAAAAAGTAAAATTCACTTTTTTGATTCAGTACCAGAAATAGAATTGTTATCATTTATAAGAGGAGCAAAAGTGTTTGTTTATCCATCAGTTGCAGAAGGATTTGGAATTCCTCCATTAGAAGCCGCTGCAGTTAAGATTCCAGTTCTTTGCTCTAATGCTACGGCAATGAATGATTTTAACTTTTTTTCTCCGTTTCATATCGATTTCCATGATAATGAAAAAGTAGTTGAAAACTTAAAAGAGCTGATATTCTTTAAAGATGATAAAAAATTAAACGATATTAGTGCTATTGTTCAAAACAAGTATTCTTGGGAGAAAGCAAGTATTGTTTTAGAATCTATTATAAAGAATGCTTAAAATCCATCAAAGTATATACAGAACAATTTTTGTGCTATTCTTGTTAGTACAAATTCTTTTCACTTCAGTTGAGCTGATTATTCCGTTAACATTACTACTAGTTTTTGTTTTACTCTTTGAAAAAAAAAACACCTGTAAATAAATCATTTCTTCATATAATAACTTTGTTGATTTTTTTACTGATTATAGGCTTTGTCGTGAGTTTTTTTGGAAGTAATGAGATGTATGATATTGTGAAAGATATACTGCATTTTAGTAAGCCTTTGCTAGCTGTTTTGGCAGGGTTTCTTTTGGTTAGAAAAATTAACAATCCTAATTTTTTCATTCGAGTTGTGATTTATATTTCTATTGTTTTTGCAATAAAACATTTGATTGTTTTTGGATTTATAGATTTAAAAAGAGGAACTATTGAAGAATTACGATTATTAGCTGGAGCTGGGAATTTTATTGAAATTATAGCAATGACATTTCTCATTGTCTTTAGTAGAAAAAAAGTACTCAATATATCTCTAAGTTTAAAAGGTTTGATGATCCTTATTCTAGGAATGTCAATTGTATTGTATTTTTCTAGGACGATGTTGGTGGGGTTTATAGTGCTTTTATTATCTTTTTATGGATATACAATTTTAAGTCGAAAAGCATTTGAATATACTTCTATAGGGGTTATACTTATTGGAGTTTTGTATGCATACTTATTTGCAATCGACTTGAATCCAGATAAACCAGGGATAGAAAACTTTTTTTATAAAATCAAGAATGCTCCAGCAGAAGTTTTTACATCTCCGGATAGTTATGATCGTAATAATCATAAAGAAATTTTTGACCAGTGGAGAGGGTATGAAGCAAAGATGGCATTAAGAGAGATGGAGGGAAACAATTTTAATTATGTATTTGGGAAAGGATTTGGATCCTTAATTGATTTAGGCCTTAAAGCCCCAATTGGAGGGGAGAATGGATTGCAATTTATACCTCATATTCATAATGGTTATATCTATGTATTCTTTAAAACTGGAATTATTGGGTTGTTTTTGTACTTTATGATTATTGCCAATTTATACAAAAAAGGGTATGCCTCCTCAAAGAATGACGAAGTGAGAGGAATAAATCGATTAATTTCTGGATTGGGAGTCTATTTTTTTATCACTTCATTTGTGATTACAGGGTTGTATAATTTAGAAGAAATTTCAATTTTTATTGTTGGATGTTTTTATGCACTAAGTCAGAAACACAGTCAAGATAGTTCGTTAACTTTGACTTCAAAATAATTCTAGTGACCGTTTTAGAAAAGCTACAAAAATTAGTACTTACCCTGTCATTAATTGGAGTGGTACTACCAATCCAAATGGGTAGTCTTGCTATTGGGCTTTTTCTAATAATTTCTTTTGTGATAGCATTGAAGAACAGATTTAGAAGTGACAGAATGGCAACTCAGTTTGGTTTTTTCTTTGCTGGTTTTTTCTTGCTATTTGTTATTGGTCTATTCTATACTGAAGAAACAACATATGGGCTTAAATGGTTAGAAAGAAATGCTGTTTGGTTTTTAATTCCGGTTTTAATACCACTGTCATTAAAAATATCTTATAAAGAACTGTTTCGTTCACTACTAGTGTTTTCTATGGTAATTCATGCAATAGGTTTGCTTCTAATAGGAATTGCAGTTTGGAATTATATAGACACCAATGATATACAGGCTTTTTACTATGATCAACTTACTGGTAGCATTGAATTTCATCCGGTATATTTATCTTTATATGTGTTGTTCTCTCTTTTGATTGTTGTAGAAGGTTTAAGGAAGAAGTATATAAAATTACATCCATTACTTATTGTTTCTCTAGTACTCTTTGATATTGTATTGATTGTATTACTATCGTCAAAAATAATGTTGGTAGCTTTATTGTTATTGCTGATTATTTTTATGATTACATATTATAAAAGACAACGGAAAATAATGGTATTGACTATTTTTTTAATTACTGTTTCAGTAGTTTTAATTACACAGTTTACAGAAACTAAAAATAGAATTAATGATTCACGCCTTTCTTCATGGGAATTACTAGATAAAGAAACATTTAATTACAATGATCCGTTTACGGGAATCACATTGCGATTAATTACTTGGAAATTTGTGATGAAGAAATTTATAAATGAAGAAAATATATTGATAGGTTTAGGAACAGGAGATGCAGAAGTTTTTATTAATCAAGTTTGAAAAGAACGTAATATGGATGCTGCTGGGTATTTGAATTTTAATATGCATAACCAATATTTGGAATATTTTTTAAAGTTTGGACTGATAGGAGTTCTTTATTTTTTTGGAATTCTATTCCTGTCTTTTAGGATGGCAATAAAAAACAAAGATTTTCTATACGGATCGTTTTTGTTCATTTTTTCAATACTTTCTTTAACAGAATCTACTTTAGAAGTACAAAAAGGGATTCTCTTTTTCGTGCTAGTAAATATGTTGTTCTTTTTTTCTTATTTATCACCCCAAAAAATACCGAATGAGTAAGAAAAAGATAGCGATTATTGGAACGGTTGGCATTCCAGCCAAGTATGGAGGTTTTGAAACGTTAACAGAACAGTTAATTAATAACCTACATTCTGAGTTTGATTTTACAGTTTATTGTAGTGGGTTTTCGTATAAAAACAGAGAAAAATATCCTTTAGCAAAACGTGTTTTCATTCCTTTAGATGCAAATGGGAAATCGAGTATTATTTACGATTTCATTTCGATTATTCATGCTGTATTTTATGCAGATGTAATTTTACTTTTAGGTGTAAGTGCCGCCTTTATGATTCCTTTTGTGAAATTATTTTCCAATACAAAGATCATTACGAACATAGATGGTTTAGAATGGAAAAGAGATAAATGGAAAGGTTTTGCAAAAATATATTTAAAGTATCAAGAAAAAATAGCAGTTAAAAAAAGCCATATTGTAGTTTCCGATAATATAGCAATACAAGAATATGTTACTTCAAATTATAGAAGGAAAACAAGTTGTATTGCTTATGGAGGAAGTCATGTAAATGAAACTTCGGCGATGAAAACAGGGCGAAAATATGCTTTTTTCAGTATGTAGAATTGAGCCTGAAAATAATGTTCATGTTATTTTAAAAGCATTTTCTGAAACTGAAGAAAAAATTGTTTTTGTTGGTAACTGGAATACAAGTAAATATGGAAGAGAAGTTAGAAATACGTATCAAAAATTTTCTAACATTGAAATGCTGGACCCTATATACAACCAAGAGGAATTAGACTCGTTGCGTATTAATTGTAATACATACATCCATGGACATAGCGCGGGAGGAACTAATCCATCACTGGTAGAAGCGATGTGGTTAGGTTTGCCGATTCTTTGTTGGGACGTTGTTTACAATAAAGAGACAACAAACTCAATGGCCTTGTTTTTTAAAGACCAAGAAGAGTTGAAAGAACTTTTAAAATCCGATTCAGATCGTTTAGATAAAGTTGCAGAGAATCTAAAACAAGTGGCATTTCAGAAGTATAGTTGGAGAAAAATCTCAAATCAATATAAAGAACATTTATTAGGGTTTAATAAGATTCAATTAAAAAAAGAAATAAAAATTACTGCGACCATTGTTATGTATAAGAACAAGGTAAGTATGTTAAAAAAAGCCATAGATAGTTTTTTAGCAACACCACTTGCAAAAAAACTATTCTTAGTTGACAATTCGCCAACAGATGTTTTAAGGCATGAGTTTTCACACCCAGACATCGAATACATATATTTAGGGAATAATGTTGGTTATGGTAGGGCTAATAATTTTGTGAGCAATTTTATTCAAAACAATTCATCATATCATTTAGTTTTAAATCCAGATGTATATTTTGAAAATCAAGTAATTTTAAAATTGATTGAAGAACTAGAGAGTGATGATAATTTATCAGTGATAGCACCAAAAACATTATATCCAGATGGCGTTTTTCAACATTCCTGTCGACGTTATCCTTCCTTTCTTGAACTACTATCAAGAAGGCTTAAACTATTCAAATCGATAACAGATAGAGGAGAATACAAAGACTTAGACTTATCAAAATCCTTTTACCCAGATTTTATTCAAGGAGCATTTTTATTATTTAGAACTGATGATTATGTGAAATTAGGCGGATTTGATAAACGGTACTTTATGTACATGGAAGATGTTGATATTTGTAGAAAAATTGATTTAACACACAAGAAGAAATTATACTATCCAAGAGTGGAAATATACCACCACTATACCCAAGGGTCAGCAAAAAATTTAAAACTGTTTTTTCATCATTTTTTATCGGCAATTCAATACTTTTACAAATGGACATTTGTAAAGAATATTAGATAGCTTAATGACCGATTTTTTTGAACCAAATATCATTAATTATACAGTTTTTTCGCTTGTTGGATCTTTCTTGTTGACTTTTTATCTCATTCCCAAGATTATTAATGTTGTGAATCATAAGCAGTTAATGGATTCACCAAATTCAAGAAGCTCACACCAACAACTGACTCCGACTTTTGGGGGCATTTCTTTTTATGTTATTATAATTTTAGCACTTTTATTCTTAGGAAAATCGATCGATGATGAGCATATCAGTTTGAATATTGTGGCAGCCATTACCATTTTATTATTTACTGGATTGAAAGATGATTTGGTTGTTATTTCAAATTTCTCAAAACTAATTGGACAAATATCGGCTGTTTGTGTTTTTTTATATGAAACGCCGTATATGAATCTTAATTTCTATGGTGCCTTCGGACTAACAGAAATTACAGGAGTCGTTGGATTTGGAATGATGCTTTTATTGATGTTGTTAATTATTAATGCATTTAATTTAATTGATGGAATTGATGGATTGGCTGCTTCTGTGGGAGTAGTTATACTATCTTGTTTTGGATATATATACTACCTATCAGATGAGCCATTTTTTGTAGTGATATGC
>JAESUF010000004.1 GCA_016763215.1 Flavobacteriaceae bacterium | reverse complement strand
TTTTTAGGCGTTATAAGCGACTATTATCAGAAGACCAGCCTTTACCTCAATTAATAGTAGTTGATGGTGGAAAAGGGCAGCTATCATCTGCTTTAAAGAGTTTGGATGTTTTGGGGCTGCGAGGAAAAATTGCCATTATTGGAATTGCAAAACGTCTATAGGAAATTTATTACCCTGGAGATCCAATTCCGATGTATTTGGATAAAAAATCGGAGACCTTAAAGATTATTCAATTTTTGAGAAATGAAGCACACCGTTTCGGGATTACACTCCACAGAAATAAAAGAAGTAAGAGTGCCATTAAATCCGAATTAGAGCAAATACCGAATATTGGGAAACAAACCATCACGTCTTTGTTGCGTAAATTTAAATCAGCAAAGCGCGTGAAAAGCGCTACATTTGAAGAACTTAAAGAAGCAATTGGCGAATCTAGAGCTAAAAAAGTCCATGTCTATTTCAATCCAGTAAAAGAGTAAATTCAAAACGAGTTGAATAAAGAAATATTCAAGAACGAATAATTAATGATGAATTAAAAGTGATATTTGATTGCTCGGTATTCGAAATTAAAAATAATCATTTTGAGTAGAGTACAAATTTTTATAAGTGTGAAAAAAGTAACATTCATATTCCTGTTTTTTCCTATAATGTTGTTATGCGCACAGCAGAAACAACCTAAAATCGGATTGGTTTTAAGCGGTGGTGGTGCAAAAGGATTGGCACATATTGGTGTTTTAAAGGAAATAGACAAAGCAGGGTTGCAAATAGATTATATAGGAGGAACCAGTATGGGTGCTATTATTGGCGGACTCTATGCTTCAGGATATACAGGGTTACAAATAGAGGAAATTGTAAATTCTATTAGTTTACAAGACCTTTTACAAGATGTCTTGCCGAGAAATGTAAAGCCTTTTAGTGAAAAAGAATTTGGAGAGCGACATGCAATTGTTTTGCCATTAACAAAAAAAGGAATAGGCCTGCCAAAGGCGGTTTCTAAAGGTCAGAATGTATTAAATCTATTTTCATATTTACTCTCACCAGTAGATAATATTACCGATTTTAAAGAATTACCCATTCCTTTTTTTTGTATTGCTACCGATGTAGAAACAGGAAAAGCGGTTATACTAGAAACAGGATCATTACCGATAGCTTTAAGAGCTAGTGGATCTTTTCCTACATTACTAAATCCAGTTGAAAAGAACAATCATTTATTAATAGATGGCGGGATAGCAAACAACTTCCCAACCAATATTATGAAAATGAAAGATGTAGACATTATTATTGGAGTAGACGTGCAGAGTGGTTTAATTAAAAGAGACCAGTTAAACTCGGTAATTTCCATCTTAAATCAGATTGTTAGTTATAATATTTATGAGCAGAGCAAGAAAGGAGAAAAAGATGCAGACATTTATATTAAACCAGATATTTCTGCTTTTTCTGTAGTCGATTTTAATAAAACCAAACAAATTCTTGCTAAGGGAGAGGAAGCGGGTAAAATGTATCGAAAAACATTTGATAGTATTGCACAGTTACAAACAAACAAGAAAGAAAGACTAGGGTTAAAGGTTAATGATATAGAGTTTGTGATTAAAGGAATTGACGTACAGGGAGCTGTAAATTATACAGCCGCTTATGTTCTAGGAAAATTACAAATTAGAGTTGGAGATCCTATTACTAGAAAAGAACTCACCAGAAGGATCAATTTTCTTTCCTCTACAGATAATTACGAACGAATAGATTATAAAATTGTTGATGGAGAATTACAGTTTTTGGTCAAAGAAAGAATACAAAAAACGAACATTCGTTTGGGGGCGCATTATGATCAATTATACCAATCTGCGATACTTGCCAATTACAATCATAAAAATTTATTAATTAACAATGATGAGTTGTCTGTTGATATTATTTTGGGAGATCGAATTCGTTACAATCTTAACTATTTTGTAGACAATGGGTTTTATACCAGCTATGGATTTAAATCTAGATACAATCATTTCCGAGCCAATACTCAGTTTAGTTTAGCCGACAATCCAAATATTAATAAGATTGATTTAAGTTATACAGATTTTACAAATGAGTTTTTTATACAAACCACGTTCGGAAGAAAATTTGCTTTAGGGTTTGCAGCTGAGTTTAAGAATTTAGAGATCACAACAGAAACAATTACTCCTTTAACAAATAGAAATAGATTTACGTTTGATGATAGTAATTATTTCAACGTATCTGCCTATCTAAAGTTAGATACTTACAATAAAAAATCATTTCCTACTGAAGGATTTTATGCAAGTATAGGAGGGAAATGGTATGTATGGTCATCTGATCATCTCAATAATTTCAAATCCTTTCCTCAAATTCAAGGACGTTTAGGCTTTGCAGCTACTGTGTGGGATCGACTTACTTTTCAATATACAAATGATGCTGGATTTACTTTTGAAAACCCTGAATCGGAAATTTTTGATTTCTATTTAGGCGGATACAATCAAAATTTCATCAACACCTTTGTTCCGATGTATGGATATGAGGTTGCGCAACTTTCTGGAAAATCATTTCTACGATCCGAATTTTTAGCGCGCTATAGAGTACTAAGCAACCACTATGCAGTTTTTATTGCTAATTATGCTCGATTGGATGAAAATGTATTTTCTGATGGCCGTAATCTCTTTGAAGATGTTCTGGCTGGTTATGCTTTAGGATATAGCGTAGATACTCGGTTGGGGCCTATTGAGATTAAATACAGTTGGTCTCCAGAAAATAAAGAAGGTCATTGGCTTTTTAATTTAGGCTTTTGGTTCTAATAATGACTAGGGGGATGTAAAACGAAATTGAATATTACAAAAGAGCAAATAACTAATTCTAGATAAACAAAAACCCCGCACTGAAACAGTGCGGGGTTTTTTGATATATAAATGCCTTATTTACGGTCAATTTTAAATTTGTACTGTAAATATCTGTAAGCGTCTCTAGGTATAATAGTAATCCACTTTTTGTGTTTTAAATACCATCTAAAACGAATAGATGATACTCCTTTGGTTAAATAGGAAGCAACAAAAGGGTGAACGTTCAACACCACTTTCTTGTTTTTCGGATTGGATATAATTCGTTCCAATTCAACTTCTATTTTATCAATTAAAACAATAGGAGCTTCTACTTCCCCATTAATGTTAGGGTTGGGTTCCGTAGTTTTAATATTTAATTCAGGTCGTACTCTTTGTCTAGTTATTTGGATTAATCCAAATTTACTAGGCGGTAAAATTTTGTGCTTTGTTCTGTCAAAAGCCATTTGATCTTTCAAGTGCTGAAACAATTTATTTCTGTTTTCTGCGCTGTGCATGTCAATAAAGTCGATTACAATAATCCCACCCATGTCTCTTAATTGCAATTGTCTTGCAACTCCTGTGGCGGCAATTATATTAACTTCTAATGCAGTTTCTTCTTGAGATCCGGCTTTGTTAGAACGGTTACCACTGTTTACGTCGATAACATGTAATGCTTCAGTGTGTTCAATCACTAAATAAGCTCCCCTGCTCATGGATACAGTTCTGCCCAAAGATGTTTTTATTTGGCGCTCTATACCATATTTTTCAAAAATGGGAACTTTGGATTTGTGAAGTTTTACAATGCTTTCCTTTTCAGGATAGATCTCTTGTAAGTAGTCTTTAATCTCTACTTCAAGAGCTTCATCATTCGTAACAATGTTTGTAAAAGAATCGTTCATTACATCTCGTAAGATCGAGGATGCTCTGTTCAATTCACTCAATACTTTTGTTGGTGTATTTGTGTTTGCAATTCGCTGACACATTGTTTTCCAACGCTCTAGTGAGTTCTGTAAATCTTTGTCTAGCTCTGCTACTTTTTTACCTTCAGCAACAGTTCTTAAAATTACACCAAATCCTTTAGGCTTGATGCTTTTTGCTAATCTTTTTAAACGTTCTTTTTCTTTTGGATCTTCTATTTTTTGTGAAACAGAAATTCGATCAGAAAAAGGAACTAATACCAAAAATCGACCTGCTATAGAAAGCTCTGAGCTTAATCTTGGGCCTTTGGTAGAAATAGGTTCTTTTACAATTTGTACTAATAAATTTTGACCTGATTTTAGTACTTTGTTTATACTTCCGTCTTTGTTGATGTCTTTCTCAAAACGAAAGTTTTTTAAAGTGAATTCTTTATACTTACCTGTGCTTACTTTCTTAATGAAACTATTTAAAGATTGTACTTGTGCACCTAAATCGTGGTAATGTAGAAATCCATCTTTCGGATATCCAACATTCACAAATGCGGCGTTTAGTCCCGGTAATACTTTTCCAGTTTTGGCTAAAAAAATGTCGCCAACAGAGAATTTATTATCACCAGTCTCTTGATTAAGTTCAATAAGTTTTCCATCTTTTAATAAGGCAAAATCAATATCAGATGAATGAGACCGAATTATTAATTCTGTTTTCATACTGAAATGGTTTTATACTATACAGCTAAGCTGCATAATGGGTTAAATTAAACAGGTATTATGTTAATACCAGACGAGGCTCCTGCTGTTTGCAGAATTATAACCTCTATTTCAATGAACGTTTAAGCGTAAAGCGTGCTTGCCCTAGGCAAGCTGAAAAGAAAAAGTAAGGGTTAGACCTTACTTTTTCTTGTGTCTGTTTGCTCTAGCTCTTTTCTTGCGTTTGTGTGTAGAGATTTTAGATCTCTTTCTTTTTTTACCACTTGGCATAATTGTCTAATGTTTTTTTAAATCTTCCGATTTAGATTTGTATTAATTACTTTACAGCCACTTTACTTTTTACTCCTTCAGTAAAAGTTTTCGCTGGTTTAAAAGCTGGGATATTGTGAGCTGGAATCTTGATAGTTGTGTTCTTAGAAATATTTCTCCCTGTTTTCTCTGCTCTAGTTTTGATAATAAAACTACCAAAACCTCTTAAGTAAACGTTGTCTCCATTTTCTAAAGCTCCTTTCACTTCTGTCATGAATGCCTCTACGGTTGCTAGTACATCTGCTTTTTCAATTCCTGATTTGTCCGATATTTTCGATACAATATCTGCTTTCGTCATGTTATTGTTTTTATGTTATTTTTTTCTAAAAATTCGGTGGCAAATATATGATAATTAATCGATTCCGTGAAAGGAAACAATTAAAAATATCTTAATATTAAGGTGTAATATTACATTTCTAAAAAAATTCAATGAGTTTTTCTAAGGCGTTAATTTACTGGTATTTACAAAGGGATAGAGACCTGCCTTGGCGTAAGACTCTAAACCCATATTTGGTTTGGCTCTCAGAAATCATGTTACAGCAAACAAGAGTAGCGCAAGGAATGAGCTATTACCTTGCATTTTCGGAGGCTTTTCCTACGCTAAATGATCTTGCTAAGGCAGAAGAGAATACTGTGCTAAAAATGTGGCAAGGACTGGGTTATTATTCAAGAGCTAGAAATTTACATTATACTGCGAAACACATTGTAAATGAGCTAGATGGAGTTTTTCCAAACACTTATAAAGAGTTGCTGAAATTAAAAGGTGTAGGAGATTATACGGCTTCAGCAATTGCCTCTATTTGTTTTAATGAAGCAAGTGCCGTTGTCGACGGAAATGTATACAGAGTGCTTGCAAGGTACTTTGGAATACATACGCCAATTAATTCAACAAAAGGGGTTAAAGAATTTAAAGAATTAGCACAATCCTTAATTGATTCTAAACAACCTGGGACTTTTAACCAAGCGATTATGGATTTTGGATCTTTACAATGCAAGCCCCAAAACCCAAATTGCGAACAATGCCCTGTACAGATGAGTTGTTGTGCCTTCGAGGAAAAACGAATTAAAGAGCTGCCCGTAAAAGAGAAAAAATTGAAGATCAAGAAAAGATACTTTAACTACTTGGTGATTATGACCAGAGATCATAAAACTGTTTTGGAGGAGCGGAAAGGAAAAGGGATTTGGCAAGGATTGTATCAGTTTCCATTACTAGAAACGACCAAAGACACCCATGATGATGTTGTACTTTCCGAAGAGTTTAAAAGTAAGATTCCTTCAGGAGCAGAGGTTCAATTATTTAATCAATCTGAAATTATCCATAAACTATCACATCAACATTTGCATACCCGATTTTGGATCGTGAAAGTAAATAAGTATCCGAGTGCCACTATTTCTTGGAGTGATGTAAAGAAGTATCCTGTTCCTGTATTAATTGATAACTTTTTGAAGAATTATAACGAAGAATCGAATTGAAATTTTTAGTACATTTGATAGAACAATCAAAGCCAAATAATGTCTGGAACAATTAATAAGGTAATTTTAATAGGTCACTTAGGAGATGAAGTGAAAATGAATTATTTCGAAGGAGGGAATTCTATCGGAAGATTTCCAATCGCGACCAATGAAACGTATACAAACAGGCAGTCTGGAGAAAAAGTAACAAATACAGAATGGCACAATGTTGTTGTAAGAAATAAACTGGCAGAAATTTGCGAGAAATATTTATCAAAAGGAGATAAAGTTTATTGTGAAGGGCGTATTAAAACACGTCAGTGGGAACAAGATGGACAGAAACGTTATACAACAGAAATTCACGTAGCCAATATGACATTCTTGTCTACCAAAAAAGAAACAGGAACTCCTGTTACTTCCAATACAGGAAATCAGCCTACGGTACCACAAGAACAGAAAGCTGAAGCAAATGATACAGATGATGATTTACCATTTTAAGTTGAACGAAACCCTAGAAATTGGATTCTGACCCTGAACTTTTATTCTTTGCCATAGCAACAATAGACACCAT
>JAESUF010000363.1 GCA_016763215.1 Flavobacteriaceae bacterium | reverse complement strand
TTAAAGAGTTAAAACCTGATATATTATTGACTTTTGGAGGATTAATTGTCTCAAAAAAAATAAAAAAATTCTTACGAGATTACCCGCCAAAAGAACATTGGCACGTGAATGAGTTGAGAGCGTTTGATACCTTTCATGCCTTAACAAAACACCTTAAAATAGATAGTCTCACATTTTTTAGAAACTTTAGCTCTTTGGTGCATCATAAGGCAGAAAGTAGTTATGAGTCTAAATGGATTGGTTACCGAAATCACACGAACGAAAAACATGGGGAGTTTTTGAAAAATGCGCCATATTCAGACTTAAAGGTTTTTGAAAAGATTCTTGAAACCATTCCAGAAGAAACCGAAATACAATTTAGTAACAGTTCGGTGATACGCTATTCTCAACTTTTCCCAATGAGGAAATCATCAACGGTTTTTTGTAACAGAGGAACCAGTGGGATAGATGGAAGTACTAGTACTGCTATTGGTGCTGCTTACGCATCAAAAACACCAACGACTTTGGTTACAGGAGACTTGAGTTTTTTCTATGATAGTAATGCCTTATGGAATTCGTATATTTCTAAGGATTTTAGAATAATATTGATTAATAATTCTGGAGGAGGAATATTTAAAATAATACCAGGACCTAGTACTACTAAGTCGTTGAATTACTTTGAAACACCACATTCTCTGACTGCCGAACACTTGAGTAAGATGTTTGGATTTCAATATTGTGCAGTAAATGATTTGTTGAGTCTGAAGAGTGAATTAAATACTTTTCACGACACATCAAATACCCCTAAATTAATAGAAATTTTTACGCCTAGCGATCAGAATGATCGTGTGTTAAAAGAATATGTAAATTATTTAAGATAGTATGGAATTTGAAATTGGACAAAAAGTAGATTTGATTATCGGAATAGGAACTGGACTTGGGTATACTGTATTGATAAATGAAGAGCATGAAGGTCTCTTGTATAAAAATGAAGTTTTTAAACCTTTGGAAGAAGGACTAAAGATGGTTGGTTATATAAAGGGTATTAGAGAAGATGGAAAGATTGATGTTTCGTTACAAGCTTTAGGGTACCGAAATACTATTGATATGGATAAAGAGAAAATTCTTGACAAGCTAGATAAAAGTCAAGGAGGGTTAAATTTGACAGACAAAAGTTCACCCGAATCCATTAAGTTTCACTTACAAATGAGTAAGAAAGCCTTTAAAAGAGCATTAGGATCTTTGTATAAAGAAAAGAAAGTGATTCTATCTTCTGATAAAATAGAGAAAGCGTAATTAGTTCTTATTTAATAAGCGTTCAACATTCTGATAGTATAAGTCGGCATTTGGATCAGCAGGATTCATTTTTCCATACCCAAGACGGTATTGTTCTATCGCTGATTTGATATCATTTCCGCTTTCAAAATAACGACCTAAATAGTAGTTTCCCATTTCAGAAGCTGGATAGATTTTTAAAATCATTTCACCAAAATCTTTTAAATAATCTTCATTCTCTTTCTCAAGAATAATGTCTTCGATAGCAATAACATCGCGTTGTCGAACTCCAATATTAGATCCAAATAAATACTCGATGTCTAGATATTTAGTTTCTAGGTATGCAATTGCGTCAGGCGGACTTAAGTCTTTTATCTTTTTATCGTACTCCTCTTTAGTAATACCAGCATAGACCTCGAAAATTTTAGCGAAAGCTCTAGACATTCCTTCTCCAATAACAGAAGAAGAACTTGGAGAACTTGTAAGTTCATCAAAAACAATCCCCATATTTTGAATTTCTATAGACTTTACGAATTTACCTAAAGCTTGAATTTTTGTTAGTTTTTCTCCTTTCGCAAAAGGGTTTCCAGACAAATAAAAATAAAACCGGTTGTCCATTGTGCTTAGTCTGTCTAAATTATATTTTTGGATTTGATTGTTAATATCAGGAGCCAAAGTTGGGTTTAAGCAGATGTAAGCATTGAAAATAGGTTGCGCTTCTTTTAGAAAATGAGTAATGAAGTTGGCAGTAAGACTTTCTCCAACAATAGTAAGAAAAGGAGATGTTTTATAGTTGGCTTCGATAAAAGGAATCAATTCATCACGTAAAAAACGATAAAATCGCTTTGAATCGGATGTGAGATTGCTATTTGAAATATCATAAGATGCATCTTTTCCTCGTGTACTTTCCATATTAATACCAACAACAATTTGCTCAGGAGCATTGTCTTGCGCAGCATAGTAATTAGAGGTACCTACATATAAGTCAAATAATTTATGTCCATCTAAAACAATAGCCAAAGGAAAATTAGAAATAGAGTCCTTCTCATAATTTTTAGGAAGATGAATTGTAATATCTCGAATGTCTTTTAATTCATCCGATTCATATTTTTTAAAAATTGTTTTCTGACCAAAAGCCGATGAAATGGAAAAGGCAAAAAGAAGTAATAGTACGGTTCTCATATGTAGAGGAGTATTTTTTGCTAAATATATGGGTTTTTTAAAATATCTAAACATATAATTCTATCGAAAATAACGATTCTCAATTTGGAATGTTTTATTTTTGTGTTTGCTTTTAATAATTCCTAAAGTTACTGCTTTTAGAACGATAAAAATCCTGAATTATGATACAACCTGAGTGGATTAGTGTAAATGAATACGAAGATATCACCTATCAAAAATCAAATGGCGTTGCCAGAATAGCATTTAATAGACCCAATGTTAGAAATGCTTTTCGACCTAAAACAACGAGTGAACTCTACGATGCCTTTTATGATGCTGGAGAAGATACCTCAATAGGAGTTGTTTTATTATCTGCTGAAGGGCCTTCTACAAAAGATGGTGTGTACTCTTTTTGTTCGGGAGGAGATCAAAAAGTAAGAGGACACCAAGGATATGTTGGAGAAGATGGTTATCATCGTTTAAATATTTTAGAAGTACAACGCTTAATTCGTTTTATGCCAAAAGCAGTAATAGCAGTAGTTCCAGGATGGGCAGTTGGAGGAGGACATAGTTTGCACGTAGTGTGTGATTTAACACTAGCGAGTAAAGAACATGCTATTTTTAAACAAACAGATGCGGATGTGACTTCTTTTGACGGAGGGTATGGTTCTGCATATTTAGCAAAAATGGTGGGACAGAAAAGAGCCCGTGAAATTTTCTTTCTAGGAAGAAATTATTCAGCTCAAGAAGCATATGATATGGGAATGGTAAATGCTGTTATTCCACATGATGAATTAGAAAGTACCGCTTATGAATGGGCGCAAGAGATTTTAGGGAAATCTCCAACCTCTATTAAAATGTTGAAGTTTGCAATGAATTTAACAGACGATGGTATGGTAGGACAGCAAGTATTTGCTGGAGAAGCTACTCGTTTGGTATATATGACCGATGAAGCAAAAGAAGGACGTGACGCTTTCCTTGAGAAACGGAAGCCTAATTTCCCTAAAAAGTGGATTCCTTAAACCATGATCATTGATCAATTAATAATTGTCGTTGTAAGAAAGTATGACAAGTAATCTGTCTTAATTATTCAGATTACACCCATTTTATTCTCGGTGGCAGTCTATAAAATAATATGAAAATAATCTGTATAGGGCGCAATTACGCAAAACATATTGAAGAGTTAGCAAATGAAAGACCGGATGAACCTGTTGTTTTTTTGAAACCAGATTCATCAATCCTTCTCAAAAACAATCCGTTTTTTATTCCGCCTTTTTCGAAGGATATACATTATGAAGTAGAAATTTTGGTAAAGATTAACAAAGTCGGAAAACATATTCCCACAAGATTTGCACACAAATATTATGATGAGGTTGGACTCGGAATTGATTTTACAGCACGTGATATTCAAGCGCATTGTAAAGAGAAAGGATTGCCTTGGGAGAAAGCCAAAGCTTTTGATGGAAGTGCTATTGTTGGTGAGTTTTATCCCAAATCTGAATTTGATTTAGAAAACCTTTCATTTCAATTGTTAAAGAATGATGAGGTAGTACAAGATGGAAACAGCAATGCTATGCTTTGGAAAACTGATGAATTGATTAGCTATGTATCTCAATATTTCACCTTGAAAAAAGGCGACATCATTTTTACAGGAACTCCAGCCGGAGTAGGGAAAGTTGAAGAGAATGATGTATTGGTAGGGACTATAGATGGAAAGAAAGCTTTTCAGATAAAAGTTAAATAAAAAAATAAATTACGATGTTAGGAGTTTTACTCTTATTTTTTATTGGAAAATACTATTTTAAATTAGCAGAAAAATATAAGAAAAGTAAATGGGGTTATACCGTTTTAGGTGTTGTCACTTATTATGGTGGAACATTTATCTATGGTATCATTTATGGTATTATATATTTTTCTATGTATCCAGATGCTCATGAATCTGAAGTAAACAATTGGACTCTGATGCTAACGGCTATTGTAGCAGGATTAGTGTCTGCATTTATTTTGTATTTCTTATTGGAGAGAAACTGGAAAAAGTATGAAGTGGTTAAAGACAAGACCATAAACATTGATGAGATAGGGAAAGATAAGCCTTCAGAATTTTAATAATAAGGTAGAATGAACGCAGAAATAATTACAATTGGAGATGAGATTCTCATCGGGCAAATAGTAGATACGAATTCGCAGTGGATAGGAACGGAGCTGAATAAAATTGGTGTTTCTGTATATCAGATATCTACTGTGCAAGATGATAGAGAACATATTTTAAATGCACTGAAAGAGGCTCAGAATAGAGTAGATATTGTGGTAATTACTGGCGGATTAGGTCCGACGAAAGATGATATTACCAAAAAAACAATTGCTTCGTACTTTAACGATGAAGAGATTGTTGAGTATCCAGAAGTGATTGAGCATATTCAAAGAATGTTCAAAAAACACAACATCCCTTATAAGGAAATTCAAAACGGTCAAGCTCAATTGCCTTCTAAGGCTACCTTATTAATGAATCGTTTTGGTACGGCACCAGGAATGTGGTTTTATGAAAATGAAACTGTTTTTGTGTCCATGCCAGGAGTTCCTTATGAGATGAAAGGTTTAATGACGTATCAGGTCTTGCCAAAAATTCAAGAACAATTTCAACTTCCTTTTATTATCCATAAAACAATCATGACTTATGGGCAAGGAGAGAGCATGATTGCTGAACGGATTGCAGATTTTGAAGACAATCTTCCTGCTTTTATAAAATTAGCTTACTTACCCTCTTTTGGAAGGGTTCGTTTGCGTTTATCTGCAAAAGGTCAAGATAAAAAGTTGTTAGAAGATACCTTAGAAGATTTATTATTTCAGTTGAATCAGTTAATTCCGGAAATTATTACAGGTTTTGAAGAAGGCGAGACTATAGAGAAGAAAATAGGGGATTTATTAAAAGAGAGGAATGAAACTGTTTCTACTGCAGAAAGTTTTACTGGTGGAGGAATTGCTGCTACTATTGTGTCAGTAAATGGAGCATCTTCTTATTTTAAAGGAGGTTTTATTGTCTATTCTGCAGAAACAAAACAAAAGCTGTTAGGTGTTTCAAAAGAGACCATAGAAAAGTATACTGTTGTTAGTGAGGAAGTAGTGAAGGAAATGGCATTGTTAGTGAGAGAAAAAACAAAGACAGATTATGCGATTGCCGTTACAGGAAATGCAGGTCCTACAACTGATGCCACAGATAGATCTGTAGGCATAGTTTTTATAGCCATAGCTTCAGAAGAAGGGGTACATTGTGAGGAGTTTAATTTTGGACAACCACGAGAAAAAGTAATCAATAGAACAGTGAATAAATCCTTGTTAATGCTACAAGAACAAATTATAAAAAAATAACTAAAATTGTTTTTGGAGAATTTTAAAAATGTCGTACATTTGCACCTCGTTTAAAGATAAGAACCAAAAACTGTAAGAAGATGTCTAGAGTTTGTGAATTAACAGGAAAAAAAGCAATGGTAGGAAACAATGTTTCTCATGCTTTGAATAGAACGAAAAGAAAGTTTAACGCTAATCTTATGACGAAGCGTTTCTACATTCCAGAAGAAGATAAATGGATTACATTAAAAGTTTCTGCTTCTGCGTTAAAAAATATTAATAAGAAAGGAATCTCTGCTGTTATTAAAGACGCAAGAGAAAAAGGTTTCTTAACAAAATAATTGTCTAGATAAAGTTTAGAAGAGATGGCAGAAAGAGGGAACAGAGTTCAAGTAATATTAGAGTGTACAGAGCACAAGGCAACTGGTAAACCAGGAACGTCTAGATATATTACAACAAAGAATAAGAAAAATACTCCAGATAGAGTTGAGTTGAAAAAATTCAATCCTATCTTGAAGAAAATGACAATTCACAAAGAGATTAAATAATTTTAGACATTTAGATCATGGCAAAGAAATCAGTAGCATCATTACAGACGGGCTCAAAAAGGTTGAGTAAAGCGATCAAAATGATAAAATCTCCAAAAACAGGAGCATATACATTTGTGGAAGCTATTATGGATCCTTCAAAAGTAAGCGCATTTTTAGCTAAAAAATAAGGTTACTATATACATTATATAAAAGCTACTTTCTTCTAAGAAAGTAGCTTTTTTTATGCCACCAAATTTCATTAAATTTGAACTTCCATAACTAGAACGATACGATGAGTTTTTTTAAAAAAATATTTTCCAAAGAAAAAAAAGAAACCTTAGATAAAGGCCTAGAAAAATCCAAATCTAGTTCTTTAAACAAACTATCTAAGGCTGTTGCTGGAAAAACGAAAGTTGATGAAGATGTTCTTGATAATCTAGAAGAGATATTAGTTTCTTCTGATGTTGGGGTAGATACAACGTTAAAGATTATTGATCGAATTGAAGCGCGCGTAGCGAAAGACAAATACTTAGGAACAGAAGAGTTGAACCAGATTTTGCGAGAAGAAATTGCAGGATTACTTTCTGAAACCAATCAAGGAAGCGATACTGATTTTACCATTCCTTCTGGTAATAAACCATATGTTTTAATGGTAGTAGGAGTGAATGGTGTTGGGAAAACAACGACCATTGGGAAATTAGCTTCTCAATTCAAAAAGAAAGGATTGAAAGTGGTTTTAGGAGCAGCAGATACTCTTCGAGCTGCTGCTATTGATCAATTACAAGTGTGGGCAGATAGAACAGGTGTTCCTATTGTTCGTCAAGAGATGGGGTCAGATCCTGCTTCTGTAGCTTTCGACACCTTAACTTCAGCAGTAACTCAAGATGCTGATGTGGTAATTATAGATACTGCCGGACGTTTGCACAACAAAGTGAACTTGATGAATGAGTTAACAAAAATAAAACGCGTGATGCAAAAAGTGGTTGATAATTCACCACATGAAGTACTACTCGTTTTGGATGGATCAACTGGGCAGAACGCATTCGAACAAGCAAAGCAATTTACACTTGCAACTGAAGTGACGTCATTAGCAGTCACCAAATTAGATGGTACTGCCAAAGGTGGTGTTGTTATAGGAATCTCTGATCAATTTCAAATTCCAGTAAAATATATTGGAGTTGGTGAAGGGATTGACGATCTACAAGTGTTTAATAAGCACGAATTTGTAGATAGTTTTTTTAAATAATTTACTTAAATTAGCTTGTAATAATCTTATTTTGAGTTAAATGAGTAATCAGAGCTTTTCTATTTATCACGATTTCATCATCAAAGCCTCTAGTGAGAATGTTTTTGATGCTATTACACTTCCAGAACAGCTAAACAATTGGTGGCCTTTAAAATCTACTGGACATCCAGAAGTAGGGGCAGAATACAATCTTAATTTTACGAATGCCTATAACTGGTATGGAAACGTTTCTGAAGTAGTCAAAAACAAATCTTTCTTTATAAAAATGACAACGTCTAGTGTCGATTGGAATCCTACTACATTTGGTTTTGAATTAGAAGCTAAAGATCGCGAGACCTTGGTTAAATTTAGCCACAAAGGGTGGCCAACCTGCAATGCTGAATACAGGAATTCATCTTTTTGTTGGGCAATGCTTTTAAATGGGTTAAAAAAATATGTTGAAGAAGGTATTGTTATCCCTTTTGAAGAAAGAGAGTAGTTAATTAATTACTGCATTAATTTTCTCCCATAACAAATTATCATAGCTTGAAGGACCCAGTAATGTTGTATTTCCAGCATCACCCATTCGAATGATTACCAAGTTCTGACTTGGAACAACATGCAGTTTTTGATCCTTAGCTCCTAGACCAGCGAATAGGTCGTTTGGTGCATTCGGAATTAATTTCCCAGAATATAGGTCTACTGAAGAAGGAGTTCTATAGCTTTCCTTTCCATTTAACCACCATAGATATCCATAGGATTTGTTCTGCTGTTGAGAAGTGTTTGTCATTTCATTGAAATAGGTTTCATTTAAAAGTTGTGTGCCATCCCAATTCCCACGATTTAAATTTAGCAAACCAAAGCGAGCCATTTCTCGAGCAGTACTAAAGTAAAATTTATTGTACCCGCTTGGAAACCAAATTCCATTTATGCCAATTTCTTCTTCAATTTTTTCATGAAAATAAATTTCAAATCCTTGAGGTACTGCCGTATTTATGAGGGGTTGAAGAAGTGAATAAAAAGCATTATAATAGTACCAAAATGTACCAGCATTGTTTAAATAGTCTAAGCAAATCGGATCTGTACAAAACGTATCTAAAGTCGTATATCTCCGCCATTAGTCATTGTTAATTGATGTTTGATTGTAATTAAGTTTTCTTTTTCTATAGGCATGTTTGTCCAACCAACTCCCAAATAATCACTTGTTTTATCATTGAGAGATAAGTATCCTTCTTGTTGTGCCAAGCCAAGGGTAAATGCGGTTAATGTTTTTCCAGCTGAAAACCATGGATTCAATGTAGAAGAAGTAGTACCATGAAAGTATTCTTCAATAACAATTTTCCCATCTTTTAAAACAATAAAACTATCTGTATGGGTCGCTTCCAAAAAAGCTAGCAAGTCAGATGATGCATTTTCATTCCATCCTAATTCTTGAAGAGATGTAGTTTCCCAAGTTGAAGAATTTATAGAAGGAAAGTACAATCCTTCTTCTGCTACTTGGACTTCATCTATTGTATTATCCGAGTTACAAGCAAAGAGAAATAAAAATAGGCTAAAAATCAAAGGCATTTGAGTCATGGATTTTTTCATGTCTTTATGACTCAGATATGAGGGTAAGGTTTAAAAACATATCTTTGATTTTATCAAAAACCACCGCAATGAAACAAGTTATTACTCTTTTGTTTCTAACAGCTTTTATTTATAGTTGTCAAGAAAAAGTAGCTACAGGATATTTCAAAAAATACAACGAGACTCTTGAATTAGAAAAACAGCAAGAACACCAAAATCCTCGAATGAAATTTAAGCTCTTTCAATCTAAATATTTAGATATGAATGAAGTGTTTAAACCATTTGATACCGAATTGTCAAATTTTTCAGAGGATGAATACAATGCCTTAAAGCCATTAATAATTGAGCAAAACATTCCTACACTACAAAAGCATGTCAGAGATGGAAAGTTGTCTTATGAGAAATTGACCTTGTTTTATTTATACCGCATACGAAAATTTGAAAGCGATAGCACAACATCCTTAAATGCAATAATTGCTTTAAACCCTAATGTGTTGAATGAAGCTAGGAGTAGAGATAGTTTACGAATAAGTAAGGCGGTAACTCCTTATAAAATATATGGGATGCCCATTTTTTTAAAGGATAATATTAATACAAAAGGAATGGCAACTACTGCCGGTGCTCAAGCGTTGGCTGAAAACAAAAATACTGAAGATGCTTTTATTGTAAAACGATTGAAAGAAGAAGGAGCATTGATTCTTGGAAAAGCGAACTTAAGCGAATGGGCGTATTTTTTCTGTAACGGATGCCCAGTAGGATATAGTGCAGTAGGGGGGCAAACCTTAAATCCTTATGGAAGAGCGAAGTTCGAAACAGGAGGCTCTAGTGCAGGAAGTGGTGCTATAGTAGCAGCTAATTATGCAGTTGCAGCAGTTGGAACGGAAACAGCGGGTCCCATCACTTCACCTTCAAGCCAGAATTCTGTGGTTGGGTTAAAACCTACTGTTGGTCTATTAAGTAGAACCGGAATCGTTCCGATTTCTAGTACCTTAGATACTCCAGGGCCTATGACTAAAAATGTGATTGATACTTTTGTTTTTATCAATGCGATGTTTGGTTATGATGAAACAGATTCAAAATCTTTTCGGTACGTTGATCAGAAATTCGGAACTTTTAAGGATAATTTAAAAGGAAAACGATTTGGTGTTTTCAAACAATTACTTACAGATTCTGTTTACAATGCCAACATACAAAAAATAAAAGAAGACGGTGCAGAGATTATAGAATTGACACCTCCAAGAGTTGGGTTGCCTGGGTTTTTAACCTTGTTGAATATTGATATGAAACATGACTTACCTGAGTATTTGAAAATGCATACCGATAAGAATGTAAAAGTTCGCTCTGTACAAGATGTCATCAATTACAATTTAAAAGATTCTGTTTTAAGAGCTCCATACGGACAACAATTGTTTGATGGAATTGTGGCTGATACGACTACTGTAGAGCAATTACAAGAAATCAAAAAAACATTGAAGGATAATGCACGTACTTATTTTGAAGCGTTGGATACTCAAAATTTAGATGCTATCTTATCCATCAATAATTATCATTCCGCTTTTTCAGCAGTTGCTGAATACCCAAATATTACAGTGCCTATGGGATATAAAAAGACAGGAGAGCCAATTAGCCTGACTTTTATTGTAAAGCCACAACAGGATGCTAAATTATTGATATTGGGTATTGCTTTTGAGCGAATAACCAAGCATCGAAAATTGCCAGTCAATTATGAGTAGCGCATTTGTTATTGGGAGAATTATAAATTTTCCCAACTATTTTTCATAAACTCTAAGCCTTTTTTAGCGAGATATTCTTCGTTTGGATACATTTTGCGCCAAATATGCATAGATGAGACCATGTCAGGAATTGCTTGTCCGAAAGCTTCAATAGTCATCATGCCATCATAATTTACATCTTTTAATGTTTTAAAAGTTGTTTTCCAATCGACACCTCCTTGTCCAGGAGTGGATCGATCATTTTCTGCAATATGAAAATGAACGCATAATTCTGCCGATTCACGAATGGCTTGTTCAATGTTTTTCTCCTCTATGTTTGCATGAAATGTATCATACATTAATTTTAAGTTAGGATGGTTAACCTCTTTAACAAACGAAACCAAATCAGTTGCACAAGTTAAAATATAGCATTCAAACCTGTTAAGATATTCTAGAGCCAAGGTGATGTCGGCTTCTTTAGCATGATCAGCTACTTGTGTAAGTACTTCCGAACAATACTTTAATTCGTCAGAAGTAGGCCCTGTTGCTGAAGCCAATCCAATAGCAGAATGTAGAGGCCCGCAAAGTATTTTACTTCCCGATGCGTAGGCGACATCTACAGAGCGTTTTAAATTTTCAATCGCAGTTTTACGAATAGCTGGATCGAGAGAAATAGGATTGGATTCTGGTGTGTTTATAGCCACAGTAGTTCTTTCCAATTCTAAATCATCTAGTTTGGAGCCTATTTTTTTAAAATGAGATAAATCATAATTAAAAATAGGAAACTCAATAGCATCATAGCCCCAATTTTTAATATTCTCAATTAAAGGGTAATGCGATTCATTAAGGTCTGTTGCCCATAGCAACATGTTAATTCCGTACTTCATTGTGATACAGTTTTAAATTAGTGCTAATGGTAATGATTCTAAAAGATTAATGTCGGCTCTTGGTTGGTATTGCAACCTCATATAAGCATTTTCAGGCCATTCTGGGATACGTAAATTAGGATATGTTTTTGTAAGAGTTTCAAAAAAGACATTTGCTAGCATTCTTATTTGTGGTCTTCCAGTACATTGATGTGGTCCCCAACCAAAGGACATATCTCCATTGTCATCTCCTTCGCGTCTAATATCAAAAGTTCTCGCATTTTCCCATTTCCTTGGGTCTCTTTGTGCACAAGCAAGATTAATTAAGCAAAATTGTCCCTTTTTAATGGTATTTCCTGCAACAACCACATCTTCATTCGCAACCCGTAAATTTATCGGTGCGTACGGATGAAATCTAAGAATTTCTTCAACAGCTCCTTGAATCAAAGTAGGATCATCTACAAGATCTTTATATTGACCCGATGATATAAGAAGGTGAATACCATCAGCAAGTAAAGCGATACTTGATTCATGAAGTCCTCCCATGAGATGATTTACTGTAATTTGAATTAACTGATAATCGGTAACTTTAATGGTGCTGTGCTCTTGGTAATGTAGGAGCCTACTTATAAAATCGTCACTAGGTTCTTTTCTTTTTTTAGCAAGTAGTTCTCCAAAATATTTTTCTAATTCAATGGAAGCGTTTATCGCTCTTGCAATGGACTCATCCGAATAGAAATCCCAATCGGTAGTCATTCGAAACATAATTAAAACACCATTGTACGTCCATTCTCGCATTTTTTCATAATCATCTAATGGTACTCCTAAGACAGCCATGGTTGTATAGCAAGGCAAAGGGAAGCAGAGTTCTTGTATTGCATCAATATATTTTTCACCCTTTACTTTTTCAAATTGAGCATCAACAATTTTTTGAAATTGATCTCGTAATGTTTGTGGACGTGATTCTGGGCCTTCAAATTTTTTATACGGTACTGCAGCTTCATGCATCCATCTGCGAACATCCCAATCTGGCGGATCAGAAAATCGTAAAAGACCGTCTGACATTTTCTCTAATGGAGTGCCTGCTAGTTTTGCTCGTATCACCTCTCCTTTTTCACGATATCCTTTACGAACACTAAATTTTTTAATATTTGGACCAACTTTTAAAACTTCATCTCTCCCAAGTACAAACCACATATTTGCATCAGGATTCCAACTTATAGCACTTTTATCTAGTAAATTATCATAGCCAGGATATGGATCATTTTCTATTTTCATAATAGGGTGTTTTTTAAATTAGATGAGGTGAATTCTTTAGTCATAAACAAATTTGGACTTTATTTTTTAAAAATAAACGAGTATAAATGCCTGATTATTAAAAAGTAACAATTGTTTTTGTGTGCTATTTAAAACAGATTAGGCTGAAGTGAGGAGGGAATAGAGATGTAAATTCACTGTTCCTTTAGATGTTCTGTAGAAAGGATGAGTTATTACTGAAAAGTATTAACAAGATAGTAATTAAGCAGTATGAAAAATAGTATTTTTGCAATCTAACTTTTACTTATAAATGCGTACAAAGACAGTCAAAAAAAATAAGATCAATGTAGTTACTTTAGGGTGTTCTAAAAACATCTATGATTCTGAAGTACTAATGGGACAACTAAAAGCCAATGGCAAAGATGTTGTTCATGAGGATGAAAATGATGAAGGAAACATTGTGGTTATCAACACTTGCGGATTTATAGGAAAAGCGAAGGAAGAATCTATAGATACTATCTTACATTATGTAGAGAAAAAAGAAGCTGGCGATATCGATAAGGTTTTTGTGACGGGCTGTTTAAGTGAGCGCTATAAACCAGATTTAGAAAAAGAAATTACAGATGTAGATCAGTATTTTGGGACTCATGATTTACCTAATTTATTGAAGGTATTGGGGGCCGATTATAAACACGAATTAATTGGCGAGCGTTTAACAACCACACCTAAACACTATGCATATTTAAAGATTGCTGAAGGTTGTGATAGACCTTGTTCGTTTTGTGCGATTCCCTTAATGAGAGGAAAACATAAATCGACACCTATTGAAGATATTATTATAGAAGCTGAAAAGTTAGCAGAGAAAGGAATTAAAGAAGTGATGCTAATTGCGCAAGATCTTACTTATTACGGATTGGATATCTATAAAAAACGTGCACTAGCAGAATTATTACAAGCCTTGGTGAAAGTAGAAGGAATCGAGTGGATTCGTTTGCATTATGCATTTCCTACTGGATTTCCATTAGATGTTTTGGAGGTAATGAAAAGTGAGCCAAAGGTGTGTAACTATTTAGACATTCCATTACAACATATCAATACAGAAATTTTAAAGTCTATGAAGCGTGGAACCACGCATGAAAAGACCACAAGTTTGATACATAAATTCCGAGAAGCTGTTCCAAACATGGGGATTAGAACTACCTTAATTGTTGGTTATCCAGGTGAAACAGAAGAACAGTTTCAAGAATTGAAAGATTGGGTAGAGGAGATGCGCTTCGAACGTATGGGGGCTTTTGAGTACTCACATGAAGAAAATACTGGAGCCTTTGTTTTAGAAGATGACGTACCTGCTGATGTGAAGTTTCAACGTGTGAATGAAATCATGGAGATTCAAGGTCAGATTTCTTGGGAATTGAATCAAGAGAAAATAGGTAAAACATTTAAATGCTTATTCGACCGAAAAGAAGGAAATTATTTTTACGGACGTACTGAGTTTGACTCACCTGATGTAGATAATGATGTGTTGGTAGATGCTAGAGAACATTATATCAAAGTTGGAGAGTTTGTGGATGTAAAAATTCATGAGGCTGGTGATTTTGATTTGTATGGAACGCCAGTGAAATAATGATTCTTGTCATTCCTGTGAAAACGGGAATCCATAATTTAAAATAGATTCCGCATCAAGTGCGGAATGACACTATGAAAAAAACCTACTTCAACTGGTCTTCAGGGAAAGATTCGGCCTTAGCATTGTACAAAATGCTACAGAACTCTGAGTATTCTATTGATTTATTAGTCACTACGACCAACAAAGATTTTCAACGAGTTTCCATGCATGGTTTGCGTGAAGAATTGTTGCAAAAACAAGCTGAGTTGATTGGAATTCCATTACAAACCATTCCATTTGCTGCTGATGTAACCATGGAGGTGTATTCTGAAACCATGAGAGAAGCAATGAGTTCTTTGGTTGAGCAAGACTATACCCACGGTGTTTTTGGCGATATTTTTTTGGAAGATTTAAAAACGTACAGAGATACCAAATTAGCTGATGTAGGAATTCAAGGAGTCTATCCTCTTTGGAAACAAGACACCAAAGCGTTATTGAATGAGTTTTTAGAATTAGGTTTTAAAGCCATTACAGTTTGTGTAAATGCAAAATTGTTGGGAGAAGAATTTGTAGGAAGAATCATTGACGAACAATTTATAAAAGACTTACCTGAGAATGTAGATGTTTGTGGAGAGAATGGTGAGTTTCATACTTTTGTTTTTGATGGACCAATTTTCTCAAAACCCGTTGACTTTAAGCTCGGAGAG